>NZ_QJRK01000003.1:0-160059 GCF_003205245.1 Pseudomonas sp. MB-090624
CGATTACATCGAGATGTTCTATAACCCTAAGCGTCGACACAGCAGTGCTATGCAGCTGTCTCCAGTAGAGTATGAGAAACGCTATTTCCTGAGCTTGGAGAGTGTCTAGGAAAGCAGGGGCGATTCATAATGCAGCTGCGCCAAGGTGTCTAAGTGCCACTGTATCACCGATGATGCGGAGTGCCAGCTCGACAAGCAGATCTTATGTTTACTCGTACTGGATCGCTGGACGCAGTGCCCGCCTGAAAGTGAGCCAACTTCGTAACAGCTTTCAGTCGGTAGCCAATCTCACAGCAGCCGAGGCGAACCGTCTCCAAACCGTGCCACCGCAAAATCCACGAAACTGCGAAGCTTCGGCGTCATGCGTCGGTCTTGGGCATATAGGAGGTTGAGTGAGCCGGTCGGTATAGCGTACTGAGGCAGCAGCTCAACCAGTGAGCCGTTGTTCAGTGCCTCACTAACCAGCTCATGGGGCTGGAGCATCACACCGAGGCCGGCGATTGCAGCGCTCAGCAGCGCCTCACCATGATCAGCCATGAACCGGCCTTGCACAGGTACCTCGATCAATCCGCCTGGGCCTTTGAATGTCCACTGGGTACGCAGGTCGGTATGAGCGAACACTAGGCACTCGTGGTCACTCAAATCCTTCAGGGCCAGGATGGGTGGATGGCTGGAAATGTAGTGGGGCGAAGCACACAGCACCAAGCGATACGGCGCTAATGGCCGAGCAACCAACCCGCTGGGCCACCGTATGCGAATACCTCTCCAGGCTTGCTGATCAATGGACGCGACGCGACCTCCTGAGCAGAGTCAGCCAGCGTAATACGGTGATCTTGATTGAGGTCGTAGAACTCACCTTTCGACCCTGCCAACCCTGATGTTTGAGAAAGCAGCTGGCGGAGCGTCAGTTGACCACTTTCTCCAGAGATCTCGGGTAACCAGGTAGAGATCAGTGCGTCCAGCGACAGGCCATTCTCCTCAACAACTCGCATCACTACTGCTGCTGTGAACCATTTCGACGCAGATGCGATGGGGTACTGCGTGTCAGGTCGAATATTGCCAAACCTGGCCATAGCGTCCACGCGATCGCCCTGCCACCACAGTGAAACCTCCAGCTTTGGCTGCCAGCATTTCCCGTGCGGCCTTTTCAGCAATACCCGGCAGCTCGGAGCCCTGATCGATGTAGTACGGCTCATCGCTCCTCGACTGCTCGCCGTTGGAATCAGAGGAAGCTGACTTTTGATTCTGCACCATACGATTACCTTTGGGCTCAGGTTCTGCTTGAACAAAGGGGCTCGCCTCCACGCTTGAGAGGCTTAGGGCGAGTGGCAAAGCGAGCATTGGGAGCTTGATCATGCGTGTTCTGCTGCAAATGGGAGGCAACCAAGACTGGCACACCGCCGATCACCTACCAAGTTTCAACACTTTCTCACTTTGGTACCGAATCGCGGCAATTTCTCAATAGGCAGAAGAAGCTTGGTAGATCAGTCACGACGTAGAAGATGATTGCGCGGCCCTGACAGCTAGCCTTGCTCGAATTGAGTCACCGAAGCCGACTCATTCGAAGTCAGCGTCGTTTCACCCTAAACGCTGAATTTCAAGCGTATGTAGACTGCTTTGCTGCCAAATATGCGGCAGTCCATAACTGATCAGCCAGCCACTCTGCTTCAGCGGGGGTGAGAATCCACGCAACCCATCCAAACTTTATCGTGACCGCCCCGTCTTGGAGCAGAATGGCTAAGTCGTAGATGGCTTCTTTGCCATCGTCGAATTTGACTAACGGGTCAAGGTCATGGAACGCCCGGTGCGCAATAAAATCATCTCCAGATACGCCCAAAAACATTTGATCGCCATCCGGTTGGGGACTGGGCATATAAGGAGCAATAAGATTGCTCCAACATGCAAGTCGATTATCAAGCTTGCGTTTTATCTCCACGGTACGTCGCTGCTTGGCCAGGTGAATTAGTGCATGACTCAAGCTTGTAGCCATCTGGACGGCTTGAGTTAGCGTGTACGCCACTCTGAAATCATGCAGCCACGTATTTATGAGGCCTGAGCGTTCAAGCTTCACGGTAGCGCGGTAATCTTCAGGTACTTCTGGAAATCTGAAAAACGTGGAAGCCTTGAATGAAAACACGGGATTGCGAGGTTTGCTGGCAGTCATAACAATCTCAAAAATTTGCTCTCAACTATACAAACGGTTGACTTTGAAAAAACTTGAGTGGTTTTTTTGAAAATTTTATGCTTCTTCGCTGAAACCCTCAGCGGCTCATCAAACGAATTAAGTCACCCACATAATCTCACAGCAAAACAACCTGAAAGCTCAGCAATCTAACGAACTTGAACGCTTCGCAGACATGAAATCTATGAGTACGTTCTAAGCAGACCGTTTAAAACGTGCCTTGACGGATCATCTAAATCGGCGAAAAATATCTAAAAATTCCTGATGAGCTACGGGGTACCATGAGATATTTCGTGACGTACATCTGCTTCGACACTTCGGTCGATCACAAGCAGCTTGGTACTGCTGATACAATCGGATATCCCGAGTACCAGATTGTTTCGCCGCTAGAAAATCCTGCGTATTCAGACTGCGAAACCATTAGCGACATCGAAGCACGATTTGAGCGGTTGAGAAATTACCAAGCGAATCATAACCAGGTAACGTTCCCATGCTGCACAGTTAAAGTGCTCAAGGTCGAGCCATTGGAAGACAGTTGGTTCGTTAAAGGTTGGGATCAGCCGCAGAGCGCTGCACACGCTCAGGGTTAGCTGGATACTGCGCTTACGCGTGTGGCATTTGGAATCGCGGAGAGCAAGAATCATCGGGTTTTGATGCGGCACATTGCTTTGGGCCTAGACGACTGACAGCTCCAAGTAGTTTCCATAGAACGCCTCAAGGCTTATTTAGAAGAGAGCGACTCGGTACGAATTGCAAGGCTTACTTAGGCAAGCAGAGCGCGCAGGCCACGGGCCGAAGGCGTGCAGGATGGAAGCCCGAAGGGCCGAGCCCCGCGAAATGCGGGGCTTGGTTCACGACAGTCTGGCCGTGCAGCGGCACGCCCAAGCTGCCGATCTCAGGCAAGACCGCTTACTTGTGGAGCTTACTGAAACGCTCAATCACGACACTCGGAGCAACGCTCGGCCAGGCTTCAAGATTCGCTGACTTACGCCAAAAATCAATTGCGCACCAGAGGAAGAACAACCCAGGAATTGTCCCGCCCACCATCGAATAACCGTGCAGAATCGATATAACTTCTGACTGCCGGTGATGTGCCAAGACGGGAAGGAGCGCAAGAAGAAATACAGCAACATACGCTACAGCGAACCAAATGGCTCCGTAGAAAATCATATATACTGGAGTCGCCAGACGAAGCTTAGTCAGACTGCGGATTCGTCCGCCCTCCTCTTTAAACGCATAGACCGCACCGCTGTTCTTAAGCTTGTCCCTAGACTTTTTGTAGACACAATAAAAATCGTAATGCTTACCCGCCTCGATCTCTTCGTAGAGCTTGATCGGAATATCGGTGTTTGGGATTAAAACACCATCGACCTTCATGATTACCCGAACGCTTCCTTCTTTATGCTCAAAAACTCGGATGTCTTCAAGTTTCCCTGAAACCTTGATGTAATCAGCGATTGCCACGATGTAACTCCTGTCAGAAATTTCCAGAGCCTAAAATCAGGCAAAGAAATAGCGTGAACGGCTCCACCACGGAGCCGCTTTTTTAGCAACAAGCGTTTAGTGCAGGTGGTTTGGGCTGACGAAGAACCCCTTTGAACCTACCTTCAGAAATTCGCGGAGCCCCGCCCGGCCGCCTTGTTTACGGAACGAGGCGATGACGTACCTTGAGTTGAGCGTAGTCGCGACCCAATACCGCCCTTCCTTTTGTAGACTCTGGATGTCGGAAGTGCGCAGGTAATGCCCGTCAGCAAATCGCCCGATCGGATTGGCTGCATGTACATGCCCGAAGACAACACCCACAGCGCTGCAGGCGATGATCTGAACATTTACCAGAAACGCCGTCACTGGTTGCGCATAGCCCTGGCCAGCGGCACGAGCAATGCGCAAGAGATCGAAATCTGTGTACCGCCGGCCATGAAGGTCAACGGCGTAGATGTTTGAGACTGCCAAAGAAAAGCTCCTTGCGCGGGCCTTGTATTCAGTAGGGAGGTCAGAGACAAACTAAGCCGGTGCTCGGTACAGCTCCCTGACTTTACTTAGGTTGGCTGGATCGAAGTCGGCATCACTGGAGTCGTTGTAAACGCTCCCGCTCTCTACCTCGAGCAAGCACACAGGGCAGTCATTCTTGTCATACCCCAGCGCAAGAGAGGCTAACCGCTCCATTCGCCAATGCACCCCGCCGTTAAGCCGCGCCGGTGTAACGACCTGGACATCCTCAACGATGAACTGATCATCTTGGGCCTGGAGCATCTCATGCAGCCGTGGCTCGTCGTTGAGCATCTCTTCGCCTCGCACAAACCTACCCTCAATCCAACGCCTCACGCTTACGTGATACCAATGCGTCGAAAGCGCTCTCGACACGCCATGCCAATGTGCAAGGCCGTCACCGAACATACCTGGAACGCCTGCAAGGTCAGTGGTGCTGGTTCTAAACATCAGTCGGATAACTCAACCGCGAGCCTGGGCTCGTTAACGTCAATAAAATGAAAAAATCGTCTTGAGCGAGGCCTTCTGCTCAGCCCCTTTCCCGACGAGCACATAAACCGTGTTTCGAGTCTCAAAAAAATACCCGTCCACGAGCGCAACCCCGATGCTCGAGCGCAACCAATTGCCTGGCTGGAATCGTCCTGCGCTATCCGCCACCACATTGTGAGCCAGCAGGAATAAAGGGATGTTGCCAGCCGCCGCCACCTTCGCAAGCTCAGCCTCAGTGAGCTCTGCACGGAACAACGTCCAATCTCGGACAAGACAGTAGGCTTTCCCGGGATAGCGTTGGGCGACCTGCTCGATCAACTGTCCCTCGTCAGCATGGGCGCCCTCGCGGGGCTCTGAAGGCTCGCTGAAGAGCTCGATATCTGCGTTGTCCAATTCCTCACCTCGCAGGGGGAGCTTGAGAGAACTCTTGTAGCATCCGACCACTCGCCTCTCTCCACGATGTGCCGTCCAAGGCCATCCACGTAAAACGGATAATACAGTGATTTACCGTTTATCCGCAAAGCGAAGCTGTGGCTATATCCTGACTTTTGGATGGACTATGCAGCTCAGGATCGCATTCGCGGGGGTGCTACGTGCTTTTCGTCTCGTCCGGGGCGCTCGGTACGCCGATCTTTCAGAGGCTACAGATCGCACGAAAATCAGCGCACTCGAGAACGCCAAGACAAGCATCACCATTGAGCAGCTCGAGCAGATTGCGGACAGCCTGGGCGTCGACCCGATCGCCATGCTCGCGATGTCGATAGCTCAAAAACAGGGTGAGCCAGCTCTCACAGTAGTGGGCCGGGCACTAACTCACGTCGCTGCGTTTGAAGCGGAGGGTGGGATGAAGGCCCTCGCCGAACAGTTCGACGATGGCGGGAATCTCATCAAGCGGAAGCGTGGCAAGCCACTCAACGCTGACAACGAAGCAGCTGTGTTGGCCCTCAAAGCCGCTGGCATGAAGCAGCAGCAGGTGGCTGAACAGCTGGGCCTGGCGTTGACGAGTGTCAGGGACTATTGGAAGAAGTCTTGACGTGGGCGATCGTCAACGCTATTGAAAGAAGCAGGCCGGATTGAACCGGCCTTAAGAGGGGCATCACTTATAATTTTTCGCGACCACGGCGGCACCGATAAAAATCACCACACAAAGAATGCCGAGCAACCCATAGAAGCTACGATTCCTCAAACATTGAAACTTTGGCACCTTGCCTTTTCTTTCTCCAATATAATTCACAAGTCGAACCGTTGACCCTTGATCACCATTTACGAGCAGCAAAGCATGGTGACTAAATATGAACCATACAAGATAAATAGGCAACCATAAACCCAGCGACGACCAATAATCAGATTTTCCGAAATCGAAAACCAAAATAAACCCGAGCGCAAAGAAAGACAAATCATAGCTAAAGACGACAAACTCTACCAGCAGCGCACGAAGCCGCCCAACCCAGCCATCATCACTAAAGGACAGTACAAAACTCAAGAAATAAAAAACAAGCAGGAATGAAGTTATTGATGCACCCATCGAAAGATTGGGCCAAGATGCATTACTTTTCAAAAAAGCATTATCAAGGCCAAGCGCTCGATAGACCAGAGCCAACAAAAATGCAAGAGCTAACGTCTTCACTGGCAAATAACCCAGCCATGTATCACCCCGATTAGAACCGTCACTCATAAAGATCTCCTTTTCAAAATTTCTAATCTGGAAAATTACAAATTAAATTTCATATTATGAAGACGCAGATCAATCTGTGCTATGAGCGAAAAGTGTTCCCCCTCACTCATCTTGTCGAATTTAGATTTGACGTCTGTCAGACATGATTCGATCAGCGACCTCAAAGCAACCTTATCCTTCAATCGTTCAACACCCTGAATGCTCTTGAAAACCTCGTCCAACCGGCGCTTAGCATTTACAAATGAAGTATCCACAGAAGAAACTGTAGCTAGAGAAGATCTAACCCAAACTAAGTCGGCAATGAGCTCATTCCCTGAGTGAACAGTCAGACCTGATATTTTACGCGGAGTGTATAACCCCTCTAAAACTCTATCCTTTAGATCTGAAGGGCACGCATGAAACATACCCCCATCAATATCCGGACTATTTGTAAATCCGAATATTATGTTAGCCACTTTAACGGAGTCAAGCACAACATTATCGAGCATAAAGACATTAAACCCCTGAGCCCGACCGTGAAACAGAACATCACCCTCTCGCAGGCCGCGCTGCTGCTCAACCATGAGTAGATCATGTCGAAGAGCAATCAAATCAAGAATAAAATCATGACTTTCTACGTCACTGGTATCGGTATTAGCCAAAACTCTCTTAACACGCTCCAGCTTCGCACAAAGCTTACCCAAATGATTGGCGCCATCGCCATTCTCATCGAAAAGTGGTGAAGCTGTAAGCTCGCAGTGATGAAGAGAGTTGCATGAAAAAATAGCTTTATATAAAAGTGTCGGATTCCGAAATTTGTAGCTATTACCTAAGCTTTTTTCCTGCTCCTCCAATATTTCAATGAAGAGTTTTCGATGACTAATGTAGCGATCAAAGGTCATCGCTGCGAGCTGGGCCTGAGTGACCTTCTGCATCCCTTTGTTCTGGCGAGCCAGGAACAGGAGAGTAGCCACAGTTGCCAAGGTGCTCGTCAGTGTGAAAAAGCCAGCGAGCAAGGCACCAAAGCTCGCCCACGCAGAATGGTTGTTTGATACGTAAGTCAGCTTTTCAGCGTAGGTAGAAAACAGGACGTAGCCCAACAACACAATGAGCAAGATCATAGCGATCCATACCCAGCGCTCCTTCCACCAACCTAAATCAAGCTTCACGCGAGAAATCCCTTCCAACCCAAAATTGGTGGCATTTTAACACCACGTCGTGGGCAGTGACCAAATCGGCCGGTGATCCAGGTGAGCAATGCCAGCTTGCAGGCGGTATCCATGCCCTCAATACCCGCTCCAAAATTCGAGCTGTGATGGCAGGGAGGAGCTGGAGTGGGCGGAAGAGGCTGAGAAAAATTAGGGCCCTGCTCATGTACTGCGGGCCGACGGCTACCGCGTTACTGGCCTGCAAGACAGAAAGATGTGACCAACTTCACATAATGGCATTTTGAGACCATAACTCAAATACACAACTCTATAAACTTATCCATATAAATCAATACGATACCTTGCTGTACATTTAAACAGCTCGCTAAGATATTGATTCTATTTGGTTTTTTCTGATCGTTTTGCCAGTGTACATCTCACAATGCGTTTCCTATGCTCAGACACATTAGAGAAACCGAACAGGAGACGTTTCCATGGCTATCGCGAAAAAAGATCAGGTCTACTGGGCTGAATGCCTGGATCCCAAGAAACCCGTCTGTGGCAATAAGTGGAAGAGCCGCGCAGGCTTCGGTACACCTAACTACTGCCCTAAGTGCCGTTCCACCCGAATCGCTGTGCGTCCTCTGTAGGGAAGCATCATGAGTACAAAGTCGAAGGGTGTCTGCCCATTCTGCGCTGAGATGGTCACCCCTGATGTCAGGGAGGAGAACCTGGTCAGACGTGACAAATGTGCGTGCACTGCTTGCGGTGAGGACGTCTACGTTTGCCGCAGCCCTGGGTGCAACAACTACGCTAAGGGCGGTGAATACTACGACGATGAACTGTGCCCGCAGTGCACCAGCGGCATCGCGGACGCTGGCAAGATGACGGTTGCAGTGGCGGTGTTTGGCGCCATCGTTGGAAAGTTCATTAAACCCTAATTTTTACATATCGAATTTCCGCCGTAGCACTTCAAGACGTATAAGATCATCGTAAGTTGCGACCATATTCATAGCTCCATGATACCCGGCCACACTATACTCAAAATTTTCCTCGCCCGGCTTAATAATTACAAATACATCCATAGCTTCGCTCTGCATACCATCGATAAAGGCCATCAAAAATTTTATATCGTCGCCAAGTTTGACAATCTCTTCCTTCAACTGCTCCGAATCACCAGACACCATTAAGCCACCAGAGTCTAGATTTATTATAGTATGTTTTAATTGAGCGATCTGCCCTTCAAGACCTGCATTCCGTATCTTCAACGCTTCATAATCAGAAGAGCTAATCGATGTCGGCAGAGCTGAAACCTCCTCTGATTCAAGAGTCTTCTCGAGTATTTTTCGATAGTCAGAGTTCCTAAGCAGCGTAACGTGACTTACTGGCTTTAAATCACTATCTCTATCATGCTCCGGCAAGCTAAGATTTTGGCTCAGCTCATATTCTGTAACAATCTCAGCCACGCCTTTAGCAAGACTTGTAATGTTCTTGTAATTAGCCCTAGATAGTACCTTTAGAGCACTACTAATATGGGCAATACGTGCTGCCCTATGCGAATCCCTGTGTTCCTGAAATGTGTCTTTACGCTGCATAAAATCGAGCTCCATGCGATAGCTCTGTGACGATTACAGCCTCATCAACATTTGTTGCGGGCACCCAAGATAATGCTGATATAGCGAACCCCGTTACAGCAATATATAGTAGCGGGGCAAGCTTGTTACCAGATCAGCCTAGTCTTGCGTTCAAAGCCAAGCCATCAGTCTTCAACTTTAGCAACACCCAGAGTTGAAGCGATCAAACGAACAGGCTTAGTTTCCACTGACGGGTTAGCAACCGTATGGCCAATTTTAATAACATCCCGCACATCAAGCACCCCGGCAGTCATCATACTGGAGATTTGAGAGGTTAGTTGATGGCAGGGCGGCCTTGGATCAACGCAGAGAAGCTCATCAAATTTACCCTGCTGCACCAGCATGGCCATACGCATATAGGCAAACTTCTTGTTCAAGCTTTCACTTGTCGCATCTGGGAAGTTCTGGACATCAACTAAACGTTTCAGAATGTGCTCAGCCTCCGAAACATTAACCCTCTCAAGGTGCGCAACGACCCCCTCCTTCTCAGGAATAAAATAGCTTTTGTATTCACCGCGTTTGGCCATGAGGTAAAGCTGCTGCTCAATCGCCTCGAGAGCATACGCCTCTCTAGCATGATGATCATATTCCATGTTCAGATTTTCCATAACCTGAGGATTGCGTGCAGAAGTTTTCAGCGCCCGGTACTCGCGTAATTTATCCAGGATTTCCTTCATAATTTCCTTAGATTTATCTTTTTCCGCGCAGATAGCTGGCAGGTGGTCTACCCCACGGATGGCATATGGGCAAAGCACGCAAGGTCGACCAGCTCCAAGTTGTTTCACCACTTCTTCAGGGCAACGATTATCAAACGGGCAGATATGACACAGGTTATAGGCCAGCTTGGTGTACCGCCTAGCACGCAATACCTCTAAGCCGCTCTGCCCTTCCCTGACCCCTGTCAAGCTAATCAGGCCATGCATATCAATAGCTTTCACAGGATCTTTATGAATGCTTGCTCCCAGCCTTGCATTCAGCCGCAATGCAGCTTCCGCTAGCTCCGGAGCCTCGCCGCCGCTCAGCTTATCCATGTTCTTCATCATGTAATCAGCCAGCAGCTTTTGATGATCTGGCATGTTCTCGCCGTCAAACAAGGTGTAGTACCAAACCAGCTCTTCAGTCTGGCCTGTCATGAACTGTCCGATCAACGAAGGCGGTAGAAAACGCATAGCTTCGGATACGAACCCAGCCCTCAATCCGTGCGGGGTGTGAGGACTGGTGAAGCCATCGGCAGAAAGTGTGCTCAGATAGGCATGATCATAGCCCTCAACCGGCTCACGCTTACCACCTTCCCCCTTCAGAAACACAATGTCCTCACCAGTATCGTCTTGCATGACCTCCCTAATGAAATGTTGGAGCATCAGTAGGTAAACAGGATAATGCCGATAATTCGCCCACTGGCTAGCACCAACTCCCGCTTCTCTGAAGATCGGTTTGAACTGCCCAAATTTGGAGCCCTTGGTAAATCCATACCAAAGATTTTCATTGTAAGATTCAGAGCTGCAGGAGTCATACCAGGCCCTTTGTCGATCCAAAATATCAATCACGTGGCGCGAAACAATCGCCGTCCACTCTCCATGCGACTTATCTGAACTAACAAAAAGAGGCGCCAACGGACTTTTCCAATATCTATCCAAGACGCAGTCGTACTTTTCTTTATTAAGCCAGATCAGGTGCTGTTGGCGCAGTCCTGTTTCACACATCAGTATGGTCAGGCGAACCGAGTTTGGTGAAATGCGTTGAACCACATTACCCATAAACTCAAAATCTACAATTTTATAAAATCTGGGAAGCACCTCAAATCGATGAATTTTCCCCTCATGGTAGAAAATTGGCGTGTAGTTAAGCAGTGATTGGTTCACCTCCCCAAACCCCCGCACTTCCTTCGAAAAAAGCCCGGCCCAAGCGTGGCTGTTCAACAGATCTGTCAGGCTCGGCTGGCAAAGCTGCCCATTCAATACTCCATAGTTAATATTTTTTTCATCCTGACCATCATAGTAGGGCATGTTGTTGATATGATCAGTGAGATACTCCAGGCTGTAGAGCATACTCAGGAATGTTGCAAAGTAGGGCCTTGGAATCGGTCTTTTTACCGTGCCTGACTTTTTCTCAACAGCTGGATAGCAAGCATTCGTAAAATTGCATTTAAATTTGTCCGCATCTGGCAGCACAAGCCTGTTGCTTTCAATATACTGGCAGAAATGATCAATCACCAAAACGCGAGCATAATGCGTTTCGTTAACCCAGCCATGGGCGCTTGCGAATTCCTCCATGTAACCCAAGAAAGTCCTCGGAGGTGCCTTATCAAATTTGATCACTCCATCCAGAAAAACTGACTCATGGGTAAAATAGAGACTGCAATTAAACTGATTGATAGTCCTAGGGTAATTCTCAAGCGAGCCATCACGCCGCATGTAAAAATTTGGCAAATAAGCTGTGAGATAGCTCATATACAAATTACGCAGAAACCCATAACCGCTCGATCTCTGCAGGCGCTTGGACTTCATAAATGAGCCAAACACCTGATCCATATAGATGGCAAAACTTTTCACTTGAGGATGCGACTCCTCAATGAAAGGAAGCCGATCATTCTCCTCACCCAAGCTGAAGAGCCCTTTGATGCGGTGTGTAGGGAAATGCGTCTTGAACATAAGTTCAAAATTGAACTCAAGCTCACCATTGGCGAGAGATCGAGCCATTTTGAGCGCCGCCTCATGAGCCTGTTGCGCAGAGCTTTTGGCATGCTTTGTCTTCGTCGCGATTCTACGTCCTTTGTACACCCTTTCAGGCTTGCACTCTCGCTTAACGGCCTGATACCCGCTAATGATATCTTCTACCATCTTTTTGCTAGATGGGCGGGGATGGGTGATGGTCAACAAAAAATCATTTACATAATATCTTCGAAGCGGCAACGTACCCGAACCATTAGCGCCATCAAAGAGTATCTTACAACCTTCCTCAGTAATGTCATCAACGGTGTAGAAATCGGTACTCAGCAAAAGCCTCAACCAAAAGCTTACTCGACTGCTTCCGTCGTTAAACTCACCACGCTTGTAAATACTTTCAATCTCAGAGTCGGGATGAACACCGCGAATGATAGTAAGGCACTCAAGATCGAGATTGCGGCATAGCTCATCGAAAATTTCGACTTGATGGTTAATTGTCTGTATGGACAAGGGAGCAATGAACACTTTACGTGCCCAAAGAGTGATAAATACCATCCGGACGAATTGGGATAGCGTCATATCATAACTCTCCGGCAAGGCATGATATGATCGATCAATATCTCCAATCCGCGTACTTGATCCACGATATGTCGACTCAAGCAAACGCTCAATGTGAGCTAGTCCCCAACTACTAAATTCAAGGCCATAACCATTGAATAAATACTCAATTTTCTCTGTCGAGGTACCCCTGCCTTTTGAAACCTTTCGATAAATATTTCGAACAAAAGAGACCGCCTTCTTGAACGCTGCGATCACTTCGTCTTCGGGCACCAACCAGACTGCCTTATCCTTACTAAGGTTGATCATCACTTGGCGCCCCCTTCAAGATGCTTTTTGATTTGCTCAACCTCACTCTCAAGGTGCTGAAGCTGTACTTTAACAACACTGAAATTTGAAGACGACATACGAATCATGTTCATAGCAGCAAAAGTCGCCTCAAGCATCTTTGCATCCTTCCGCGCGTAACGCTCTGTGGACTTGATCGACTTATGGCCCATCAAAAGCTGTACCATTTTCAAGTCAAGCCCAAACCGATTTGGATCTCTCGGGCTTGGGCAGTGATTTACCAAGTAGTAAGCATACATATGACGAAGTGAGTGAAACCCGTAGCTAGTACCGGTCAAATTGAATGCTGCTTTATTAAAACGTTCCCATACCGCCTGGTAGGATGACGGCATTGCCCCGCCGTCGCGCATATTGCGGAACAGGAAAGGATGGATGACAGGTCTATGCCTCGCTTTTTCCTTTGCAATCTCTTCTTCATGATAAAGGCCAAGATTTGCCCAAAAAATTGATGCAAACGGCTCAATCAGGAAAGTATCCGGTTTGTCTCGACCTTTGTGCTCAAGCTTATTCAGCTTGGCCTCAGGAATGTACTTGATAAGATTTTCTCGCCGAGTGTCGGGATCGACAATGTAAACCCGATTATTCTGTGGGCTTTCTGGGTTCACCACAATATCGTCCATGAGGATAGTCAGCGCTTCTGAAACCCGACATCCTGCTGCAGCTAGAAAAGACCAAAGCACCTTGTCCCGCAAGCACTCTGCGCTTTCGATCAACTCGACGCATTTGTCGATAGGGAACGCCGTCTGGTCACCTCCAAATTCGTCAGTGCGCGCCATCAATTGTGGCTTTGATGTTGCCGCAAGCCTTTGTCTTTTTATCTTTTTAGCACCTCCGGCCAAACAGCCTGCAAACCAGCTATTCGCCTTGATAGCGGCGCTAATATTTCTAGGCGCATCGGCATACTTTGCTACAGTGAGCGGCACCATAGACAGCGCTATGTCTGTGACATATCCACTTTCCTGCATTTGCAACAAGCCATTTCGCATCGCTTCGCTTGATGCAATGAAGTTATTACAGCCGGCTAAACTCACAGCAACCGAAGACCCGCTCAAATTACGAGACCCGAGAACCCGTGCTGCATCCCGTGCAATTTCAGAATCGCTATCGTCCCCAAACACCAAGTAGCTTTCGTAGCAATCCAGTGCCTCATTAAGCAACAACGGCGTCAGGCCACCATTATTTAAACCAACTTGATGGATGTAATTAAGTTTTTCCGCAACCGCATAGCAGTACGCCTTAACGGTCAACCATTTTTTCGCTTTTGCCAGCTGATATGCCCAGCTATCAAAAAACTCACACAACATTGAGTCCGGCGAGAGAATCCTAAACGTAGGAGTTCCATTGCGCACGGTCTCATATAGCTCAACGTGTTTCATAAACTGATTATCACCTATGGAGATAATTCGGCACCGTATCGCTCCGAATTTCGGCGCATCCTTCCACAGGAATTTTCACAAATCAACAAGATGCAATTAGTTAATTGCAACTTAGGGTATGCCAAAAGTATATCGTTTTTAATACGCGTTCTTTACCGCTTTTTAATCACGAGAAAGGACGGATACTGGAGGGATACGCATTTTCCAGAAACCGCATAAAAACGTTGTCTACGGGACTGAGAGCAGATAGCCGTGCAGGCAACAGGATTCTGCTGCCTAAAAATATAATGATAATTATTAATCTTTAGCTGTGAGGTGATGGAGATTGACCGGTTATTGGGACAACGCATCCCCCTAGCATCGCTTGCCAACAAAGGAAGCCTGACGCAATTCATTTGATTGGGACTGATGGATTAACCACGCCAGCCACCAGTACGAGTACCAGTCACGCAGGTAAGGTGGCCTTTGGGGTGGATTAGACGGCTGGGAGGGTTTTGCGAACGGACACAAGCCTTTCAATAGACCACTGCAGGCCAGCTGGGCGAGTGTGAGCCACTTGCAGCGGATTCGAGGGAAGGCTGGACTTCTCCAGGATTTCGCCTGGGATCTTTCAGCCAAAACTGGATCAACCCTTTGGCCTCTCCTCCTAGGAGCGACATAACCCACAGCGAGGTAAAGCTGAAAGCATCCTGCCGGACTGCGACAGCTCCGACCGCCTCAGGCTGGTGCAATCTCAAGGTTGAGGGGTAGACCTTAACTCACGCCCCTCCCTCACCAAGGCAATGCATAGGGCCGAATCACGCTTGCTTTTTGTTGGGGACGTCGACCAGCGCTGAGCGTTTTAGTCACTCAACATAACCGACCAATACCCTGGCTCCATGGCATCCGAGAGGTCAAAGGACATGCGCAAGATGCAATAGAACGCAACAACGTGCAACTGGATGATTGCACCTTTAAGCGGAGGGTGATCAGGCACGGATTTGATAGAAAAATGGGCGTTTTTCAAAAGCAAAACGCACAAAAAAAGGGTCTAGATTTTCATCTAAACCCTTGATTTTACTGAATTCGCGGCGGGGAACCAGGGATTCGAACCCTGGAAACGCGATTAACGTTCGCCGGTTTTCAAGACCGGTGCATTCAACCACTCTGCCAATTCCCCGTTTGTTCCGATGACGCGATACAACAAGCTGCAACTGGAAGGAACCTTAGATAAGAACTCTAGGATAGTTGCCCATCGACGGTTTTCAAGACCGTTGCCTTAAACCACTCGGCCACGCTTCCAGCTCGTTTGCGGCCGCCATAATACCGTAATGAAACAAGCTGTCAAACTCTCTGTGTCGCGGGTTGCAATGGCTCTGGTAGACTCCCAGCATCTGAACGTTCGAAACCACAGGTTTACCAAGGAGTGTCGCCATGCGCGAACAGGATTATGCCGTACATCACGGCCAGCAGGTCGAGCAGCAGGAGATCAGCAAGGTCCTGCGCAACACGTACAGTCTGCTGGCGCTCACCCTCGCCTTCAGCGGCGTCATGGCCTTCGTTGCCCAGCAAATGCGTGTCGGCTACCCGAACGTGTTCGTGGTGCTGATCGGCTTCTACGGGCTGTTCTTCCTGACCAACAAGCTGCGTGATTCGGCCTGGGGCCTGGTCTCCACCTTCGCCCTCACCGGCTTCATGGGCTTCATTCTCGGCCCAATCCTCAACCGCTACCTGGGCATGGCCGGTGGTGCCGAGGTCGTCAGCTCGGCATTTGCCATGACTGCCCTGGTGTTCGGTGGTCTGTCGGCTTACGTACTGATTACCCGCAAGGACATGAGCTTCCTCAGTGGCTTCATCACTGCCGGCTTCTTCGTGCTGCTGGGTGCGGTCGTGGCCAGCTTCTTCTTCCAGATCAGCGGCCTGCAACTGGCAATCAGCGCTGGCTTCGTGCTGTTCTCGTCGGTGTGCATCCTGTTCCAGACCAGCGCGATCATTCACGGTGGTGAGCGGAACTACATCATGGCCACCATCAGCCTGTATGTATCCATCTACAACCTGTTCGTCAGCCTGCTCCAGCTGTTTGGCATCATGGGGCGTGATGACTGATTGTTGTAGCTTGTGAGAAAGCCCGCTTCGGCGGGCTTTTTTGTGGGTGTGGGAAAGGCATGCCGGTGTTCGCCTTCAGCATGGGTTAACCGGCGCGGCAGTGCACATTCGCGGCGGGCGGTTTTTGACTGAAAAGTCAGGTAATTAAGCATAGGGTCGCCGATCATGTCGGCATCGTGCTTTGCTCTACCGCAATCTGCCTTCACCCCGTAGAATGCGCTCCTTTTTTCTTCAGGGGCAGCTTTCAGCCATGAGCACACATGAACACAGCCCAGCAGCATCGGCCCCCGCCAATGAGCTGGTGCTTGGCCTCGAGGACAAGCCTCGGCTGCTGATCGGGCTGCTGGCGGCGCTGCAACACCTGCTGGCGATCATCGTGCCGATCGTGACGCCCGGGCTGTTGATCTGCCAGGCGCTGGGGGTGTCCGCGCGGGACACCAACCTGATCGTTTCCATGTCGCTGGTAATCTCCGGTATCGCCACATTCGTGCAGTGCAAGCGCTTCGGGCCGTTTGGCGCCGGGTTGCTGATCGTGCAGGGCACCAGCTTCAACTTCGTGGGCCCGCTGATTGCCGGGGGTGCGCTGATGGTCAAGCAAGGCACGCCAGTCGAAGGTGTGATGGCCGCCATCTTTGGCGTGGTCATCGCTGGCTCGTTCGTCGAAATGGGCGTTTCGCGCATCCTGCCCTTCGTCAAACGCCTGATCACCCCGCTGGTCACCGGCATTGTCGTGCTGATGATCGGCCTGACGCTGATCAAGGTCGGCCTGATCAGCATGGGTGGCGGCTTCGGCGCCATGGCCAATGGCACCTTCGCCAATGGCGAGAACCTGCTGTTGTCGGGTGTGGTGCTGGCCATTATCGTGATCCTCAACCGTATTCCGGTGGTGTGGATGCGCAGCTGTGCCATCGTTATTGCCCTGGCGGTCGGCTATGCGCTGGCGGGCTATATGGGCCGCCTGGACTTCACCGGTATGCATGAGGCCGCGCTGTTTCAGGTGCCGACGCCGCTGCACTTCGGCCTGAGCTTCTCGTGGGCGCTGTTCATTCCGATGCTGGTGATCTACCTGGTGACGTCGCTGGAAGCCATTGGTGACGTGACCGCCACCAGCAAGGTGTCGCGCCAGCCAGTCGAAGGCCCGGTGTGGATGCAGCGGATCAAGGGTGGTGTGCTGGTCAACGGCGCCAACTCGCTGTTGGCGGGCTTGTTCAACACCTTCCCGAGCTCGATCTTTGCCCAGAACAACGGGGTGATTCAGCTGACGGGTATCGCCAGCCGCCACATTGGTATGTGGATTGCCGTGATGCTGGTGCTGCTGGGGCTGTTCCCGAGTGTTGCCGGGGTGATCCAGGCGGTGCCGGAGCCGGTGCTGGGTGGTGCGGCCATGGTCATGTTCGGCGCGGTTGCGGCGTCTGGGATAAATATCCTGGCCAGTACTCGGCTGGATCGTCGGGCGCTGCTGATTATCTCTGTTTCCCTGGCCTTGGGCCTGGGTGTGGCGCAGGTGCCGGAGTTCTTGGCACACATGCCGGCGGCGGTGCGCAATGTGCTGGAGTCGGGCGTGGCGACCGGTGGCATCTGTGCCCTGGTACTGAACTGGTTCTTGCCGGAGAGCAAGGAACAGGCTTGAGGCCTTCTCCCTTCTGACAGGGCCTTGCGCAATCCCCGTAGGAGCGGCCTCGTGTCGCGATGGGCTGCAAAGCAGCCCCAGCAATTTGTGCATTTGCGCTGAAGCCCCGGGCTGCTTTGCAGCCCATCGCGACACAAGGCCTCCTACAAAAGCCCGCGCCCGCATGCACAAGCGGGCGCGGGTTTTTTTGCTTTATCATGGCGGTATTCCTTTGCATGAGTTACCCATGAAATTCGCTATCGCGGTGTTCTCCCCGGCCCATGCGCCCTCCTCGCGGCGCGCCTTGCGCTATGCCGAGGCGGTGCTGGCCGGCGGGCATGAGATTGCCCGGCTGTTCTTCTATCAGGACGGGGTACACAGTGCCTCGGCCAACGTGGTCGCGCCCCAGGATGAAGTGGACGTGGCCGCGCAGTGGCGTGCCTTTATCGAGACCCACCAGCTGGATGCCGTGGTGTGCATCGCCGCCGCCTTGCGCCGTGGCGTGCTCGACGAGGCCGAGGCCAACCGCTATCAGCGCCCGGCCGTGAACCTGCCCAAGCCATGGGAGTTGTCCGGCCTGGGGCAACTGCACGAGGCCGCGCAAGTCGCCGACCGCCTTGTCTGCTTTGGAGGCGACTGAAATGGCCAAATCCTTGTTGATCATCAGCCGCCAGGCGCCGTGGAACGGCCCATCTGCCCGCGAGGCGCTGGACATCGCCCTGGCCGGTGGCGCGTTCGACCTGCCGCTAGGCATGCTGTTCCTCGACGATGGCGTGTTCCAGCTGGCGCCAAACCAGCAACCTGCCGCCGTGCAACATAAGAACCTGGCCGCCAACCTGCAGGCGTTGCCGATGTTCGGCGTCGAAGAACTGTTCGCCTGCAACCACAGCCTCACCCGCCGTGGCCTGGCCGCCGACAGCCTGGCACTGCCAGTGCAAGTGCTGGATGACGCGGCACTGACCGCACTGATCGCCCGTTTCGACCAGGTGGTAACGCTCTGATGACGACCCTGCACGTAATTGCCCACTCCCCGTTCGGCGACGAGCGCCTGGCCAGTTGCCTGCGCCTGCTGGGCGCCAACGACGCCCTGCTGCTGTGCGGCGATGCGGTATACGCCCTGCGCAGCGGCAGCGAAGCGTACCGCCAGTTGCAAGCCGCCAGCCTGGCCCAGCGCCTGTTCGCCCTGGACGAAGACCTGCAAGCCCGCGCGGTCGGCAACGACCTGGCCAAGGCCGTGGACTACGCCGGGTTCGTCGAACTGTCGCTGCACTACGACAAGGTCAACAGCTGGCTATGAATACCCTCACCGTTGCCGATCAGGCGATCGCCCTGGACAAAGACGGCTTCCTGGTCGACCTGCAAGACTGGTCCCATGCAGCTGCCGAGGCCCTTGCCGAGCGCGAGGGCATTGCCCTGACCGCGGACCACTGGGAAATCCTCGAACTGCTGCGACAGTTCTACCAGGAGTACCAGTTGTCCCCGGCCACCCGCCCACTGATCAAGTACACCGCCCTGAAGCTGGGCGCGGACAAGGGCAATAGCCCGCACCTGAACCGCCTGTTCAATGGCACCCCCGCCAAACTTGCCGCCAAGCTGGCGGGCCTGCCCAAGCCGACCAATTGCATATGACCCTGCCACCCTTGAATCAAGCCCGCCCGCTGACCCTGGAAACTCCGGCTGAACACCCGTTCGCTGAATTCGTGCGCATTCTTGGCAAAGGCAAGCGCGGCGCGCGCGGCCTTACCCGCGAGGAAGCCAGGGCTGCCATGACCCTGCTGCTGGAAGGCAAGGTCGAGGACACCCAGCTGGGCGCCTTCCTGATGCTGCTGCGGCACAAGGAAGAAAGCGCCGAAGAGCTGGCCGGCTTCACCGAAGCGCTACGCGGCCACCTGCAAGCCCCGCGCATTGCCGTGGACCTGGACTGGCCAACCTACGCTGGCAAGAAGCGCCACTTACCCTGGTACCTGCTGGCCGCCAAATGCCTGGCCGGCAATGGTATTCGCATCCTGATGCATGGCGGCGGTGCACACACAGCCGGGCGCCTGTATACCGAGCAGCTGCTCGGCCTGTTGCATATCCCCCTGTGCCGCGACTGGGCAGCGGTCGACACCGCGCTGGGCCAGCATCAGCTGGCGTTTTTCCCTTTGCACGACTGGGCGCCGCAACTGCAGCGTATGATCGACCTGCGCAACACCCTGGGCCTGCGCTCACCCATCCACTCCCTGGCGCGGGTGCTCAACCCGCTGGGCGCGCGTTGCGGCCTGCAAAGCATCTTCCACCCCGGTTACCAGGCGGTACACCGGGAGGCCAGCCGCCTGCTGGGCGACCATGCCGTGGTGATCAAGGGCGATGGCGGCGAGATCGAGGTCAACCCGGACGTCATCAGCCACCTCTACGGCACCACTGCCGGCGTAGCCTGGGATGAAGAATGGCCGGCGCTCAGCGAGCGCCGTCACGTCAAACCCGCCACGCTGCAACCGGAGCATTTGCTCGCCTTCTGGCGTGGCGAAGTGCAAGACAGCTACGGCGAGAAAGCGCTGATCGCGACCATGGCCTTGGCACTGCGTGGCCTGGAGCAGACCCGGGAACAGGCCTTCACCAACGCGCAGGCCTATTGGGACAACCGTGATAGATCGATTTAGTCGATAACACCACCCCGATCTTTGCGCTATTTCTTCGAACGATCTGGCCTAGACTGGGCTCCAACGACAAACCCTTTGTTCCAGGAGCTCACCATGGGCCTTTTGATCGACGGCCGCTGGCATGATCAGTGGTATGAAAACGGCAAGGACGGCACCTTCAAACGCGAAAACGCCCAGCGCCGCCATTCGTTGCCTGCCCCCGAAGCCGGCCGTTACCACCTGTACGTGTCGCTGGCCTGCCCTTGGGCCCACCGCACGTTGATCTTCCGCGCCATCAAAGGCCTGGCGCCGTTGATCGACGTTTCGGTAGTGAGCTGGCTGATGCAAGACCATGGCTGGACCTTCGACCAGCAGCAAGGCTCCAGCGGCGATCACCTCGATGCACTGCAGTACCTGCATCAGCGTTATACCCAGGACGACCCGCACTACACCGGCCGGGTGACAGTACCCGTGCTGTGGGACAAGAAAGAGAAACGTATCGTCAACAATGAGTCGGCTGAGATCATTCGCATTTTCAACAGCGCGTTCAACGAGTTAACCGGCAACACCCTCGACCTGTACCCCGCGCCGCTGCGTCCGGCCATCGAGGCGCTGAATGAACGTATCTATCCGGCGGTTAACAACGGCGTCTATCGCGCCGGCTTCGCGACTACGCAGGAGGCCTACGAGGCGGCGTTCGATGACGTGTTCAACGAACTGGATTACCTGGAAGAGCTGTTAGGCCGCAATCGCTACCTGGCGGGCGAATACCTGACTGAAGCCGATGTGCGCCTGTTCACCACGCTGGTGCGCTTCGACGCTGTGTATCACGGGCACTTCAAGTGCAACCTGCGGCGCCTCAGCGATTATCACAACCTGTCGAACTGGCTGCGTGAGCTGTACCAGTGGCCGGGGGTGGCGGGGACGGTGGATATGGAGCATATCCAGAAGCACTATTACATGAGCCACAAGACCATCAACCCGAATGGGATCGTGCCTAAGGGGCCGTTGCAGGATTTCAACCAGCCGCATGATCGGGAGCGGTTGGTGGGTAAAGGGATTTGGCAGGGTTGAGGCACTGGGGGCTGCTTTGCAGCCCATCGCGACACAAGGCCGCTCCTACAGCGCAGTGCCTTGGTGTAGGAGCGGCCTTGTGTCGCGATGGGCCGCAAAGCGGCCCCGGCGGTTTCAGCTGTTCTGCGAACCTTCAAACCAGGCCAGCTTGTCGCGCAACTGCACCACTTCCCCAACAATCACCAGGGTCGGCGCATGCACTTCATGCTGGGCCACCAGCTCCGGCAAGTCCGCCAAGGTACCGGTGAACACCCGCTGGTTACGCGTAGTACCCTGCTGCACCAGGGCCGCCGGGGTACTGGCCGCACGCCCATGGCGAATCAGCTCTGCGCAGATCGTAGGCAAGCCCACCAAACCCATGTAGAACACCAGGGTCTGGGCCGGCGCCACCAGGTCGTTCCATGGCAGATTGCTGGTGCCATCCTTGAGGTGCCCGGTCACGAAGCGCACCGACTGGGCATGGTCGCGATGGGTCAGTGGAATCCCGCCATAGGCGGAACAGCCACTGGCCGCCGTAATGCCCGGCACCACCTGGAAGGGGATGCCATGCTCGGCCAGCTCTTCGATCTCTTCGCCACCGCGCCCAAAGATGAACGGGTCGCCGCCCTTCAGGCGCAGTACGCGTTTGCCTTGCTGGGCCAGGTCAACCAACAGGCGGTTGATCTGGTCCTGCGGTACGGCGTGATCAGCGCGGCGCTTGCCAACGTAGATACGCTCGGCATCACGCCGGCACATATCGATGATCGCAGGGGCCACCAGGCGGTCATACAGCACCACATCGGCCTGCTGCATGAGGCGCAAGGCGCGGAAGGTGAGCAGGTCCGGGTCGCCCGGGCCCGCACCTACCAGGTACACCTCGCCCCCCTGCTGCACCGGTGCGCCCTCCACCATCGCCTGCAACAGGCGTTCGGCTTCGGCGCCCTGCCCGGCCAGCTGGCGCTCGGCGATCGGGCCCTGGAACACGGTCTCCCAGAAGCCACGGCGCTGGTTCACGTCCGGATACAAGGACTTGACCTTGTGCCGGAACCGCGCCGCCAGCCCGGCCAGCTCACCGTAGGCAGCCGGGATCCAGGCTTCCAGCTTGGCGCGAATCAAACGCGCCAGCACCGGAGCGTCCCCGCCACTGGACACCGCAATCACCAACGGTGAACGGTCGACAATCGCCGGGAAGATCACCGTGCACAAGGCCGGCGCGTCCACCACGTTGACTGGCAGGCTGACGGCCTGCGCATCGGCCGACACCTGCGCGTTCAGCCCAGGGTCGTCAGTGGCGGCGATCACCAGCCGGCACCCGACCAGGTCGGCGGCCTGGTAGCCACGCACCAGCACCTCACCGCCACCTTCCCGGGCCAACGCAGCCAACTGGCCGTCGACGTCCGGCGCCACCACGCGCAGCACACTCCCGGCATCCGCCAGCAAGCGCGCCTTGCGCAAGGCGATCTCACCGCCGCCGACGACCAGTACACGGCCGCCCTGCAGCTTGTGGAACAGCGGCAGATAATCCATTTAGCGGATGACCTCGACGCCGCCCATGTAAGGCTTCAGCACCTCTGGCACGCGGATCGAGCCGTCCGCCTGCTGGTAGTTTTCCAGCACCGCAACCAAGGTACGGCCAACCGCCAGGCCGGACCCGTTGAGGGTGTGTACCAGTTCCGGCTTGCCGGTTTCCGGGTTGCGCCAGCGGGCCTGCATGCGGCGCGCCTGGAAGTCGCCGCAATTGGAGCACGAGCTGATTTCACGGTACTTGTCCTGGCTCGGCACCCACACTTCCAGGTCATAGGTTTTCACCGCGCCGAAACCCATGTCGCCGGTGCACAGGGCCAGCACGCGGTACGGCAGCTCCAGCAGCTGCAGCACGCGCTCGGCGTTGGCCGTCAGCCCTTCCAGGGCTTCCATCGACTTCGCCGGCTCCACCACCTGCACCATCTCGACCTTGTCGAACTGGTGCTGGCGGATCATGCCGCGGGTGTCCCGGCCGGAAGCGCCCGCTTCACTGCGGAAGCACGGGGTGTGGGCAACCAGCTTCAGCGGCAGTTGCTTGGCATCCAGAATCGCGCCTGCCACCAGGTTGGTCAGCGACACCTCGGCAGTCGGGATCAGGTAGAAGTCAGCCTCGCCTTCGCGGGTGATCTTGAACAGGTCTTCTTCGAACTTCGGCAACTGGCCAGTGCCCTGCAGCGCTGGGGCCTGCACCAGGTACGGGGTGTAGTGTTCCTCGTAACCGTGCTCGCCCGTATGCAGGTTGATCATGAACTGCGCCAGGGCGCGGTGCAGGCGGGCAATCGGCCCGCGCAGCACGGCAAAGCGTGCGCCGGACAGCTTGGCGGCGGCTTCGAAGTCCAGGCCACCGCTGAGTTCACCCAGGGCAACGTGGTCCTTGATGTCGAAATCGAAGGTTTTCGGGCTGCCCCAACGGCGCACTTCAACGTTGTCGTCTTCGCTGGCACCGACCGGTACGCTGGCATCCGGCAAGTTGGGGATGGTCAGCAGGATGCCGTCCAGCTCGGCCTGGATCTCGTCCAGCTCGGCCTTGCCGGCCGCCAGCTCATTGGCCATGCGCTCGACATCGGCCATCAGTGGGGCGATGTCCTCGCCCTTGGCCTTGGCCTGGCCGATGGACTTGGAACGGGCGTTACGCTCGGCCTGCAGCTGCTCGGTACGGGTCTGCACCGCCTTGCGGCGTTCTTCCAGTGATTCGATGCGCGCGACATCCAGGCTGAAGCCACGGGAGGTCAGGCGATCCGCCACTTCCTGAAGTTGGCCGCGTAACAGTTTGGAATCGAGCATATCGTTCTCTCGTTATAGGTAGGTGTTGGTTCAGAAACGGGTCAGGGACAGGCCGGCCCAGGTCGCGAGCAGCCCGCCCACTACGCTGATACTGGTATAGCCCAAGGCCAGCGGTACTTGCCCGCTTTCCATCAGGCGCACGGTATCGAGCGAAAAAGAGGAAAAAGTCGTAAGGCCACCAAGGAAGCCGACGATCAAGCCGGCGCGCAACTCGACCGGCGCCAGTGGCTTGTGCAGGAACAAGCCGTAGAGCAGGCCGATCAGCAGGCAGCCAACCAGGTTGACCGCCAGCGTACCGGCATAGAAGTGCCGTGGCCAGTGGGCGGTGACCCAATTGGCGGTGGCAAAGCGCAGCAACGTACCGGCGACGCCCCCGGCACTCACGGCAGCGATCAAGGCAATCATGGCTTTCTCCGCTGACGGGGGCTGTTGCGGTCCAGGTCGGCCAGGTGGCGCAGCTTCTCGCCGATTTTCAGTTCCAGGCCGCGCGGCACCGGCTGGTAGTACTGGCGCGGCTCGAGTGCATCGGGGAAGTAGTCCTCGCCGGCTGCATAGGCGTCGGGCTCGTCATGGGCGTAGCGGTACTCGTCGCCGTAACCCAGTTGCTTCATGAGCTTGGTGGGCGCATTGCGCAAGTGCAGTGGCACTTCCAGCGAGCCATGCTCGGCGGCTTCGCGCAGGGCGGTCTTGAAGCCCATGTACACCGCGTTGCTCTTCGGCGCACAGGCCAGGTAGGTGATGGCCTGGGCCACCGCCAGCTCGCCTTCGGGGCTGCCCAGGCGCTCTTGTACATCCCAGGCCGCCAGGCACAAGCCGAGCGCCCGCGGGTCGGCGTTGCCAATGTCTTCGCTGGCCATGCGCACCACACGGCGGGCGATGTACAGCGGGTCGCAGCCGCCGTCGAGCATGCGCGCGAACCAGTACAGGGCGCCGTCCGGGTTGGAACCGCGTACCGATTTGTGCAGCGCGGAAATCTGGTCGTAGAAGGCTTCGCCGCCCTTGTCAAAACGGCGACGGCTGTCGCCCAACAGGCTCTGCAGCATCTCGACGTCGATTTCACTGCCGTCTTCGGCCAGGTCCGAGGCATTTTCGAGAAAATTGAGCATGCGCCGGCCATCGCCGTCTGCGGCGGCCATCAGCATCTTGAAGGCATCGTCGCCCACCCGCAGGTTGCGCTTGCCCAGGCCACGCTCCTCGGTGAGGGCGCGGTCGACCAGCTTGCGCAACGCCGCCTCGTCCAGGCTTTTGAGCACATACACCCGCGCCCGCGACAACAGTGCGTTGTTGAGCTCGAACGAGGGGTTTTCGGTGGTGGCGCCAATGAACAGCAGGGTGCCGTCTTCCACGTAGGGCAAGAAGGCATCCTGCTGCGACTTGTTGAAGCGGTGCACCTCGTCGACGAACAGAATGGTGCGGCGGCCGTATTGCCCTGCCTGCTGCTTGGCAACCTCCACCGCCTGGCGAATTTCCTTCACCCCGGCCAGTACCGCCGACACGGTTTCGAAATGCGCATCACAGAACTGCGCCAGCAGCCGCGCCAGGGTGGTCTTGCCTACCCCTGGCGGGCCCCAGAAGATCATCGAGTGCAGCGCGCCTTGCTCCAATGCCTCGCGCAGCGGTTTGCCGCGCGCCAGCAGGTGCTCCTGGCCTACGTACTCGTCCAGGTTGGACGGGCGCAGGCGGGCCGCCAGAGGCTGGGCGACAGGTTCGCTTCGAAACAGGTCCATGGCGAGCTCTGGTTACTCCTTGATCACGTCCGCGCCTTTGGGAATGTCGAACTTGAACCTGCTGTCCGGCACCGCCTGGTTGGCCTTGACGCCATTGAACAGGATGTTGGTGCGCTGGCCGACGCTGTCGATCAGCTGCATGTCATTGATCAGGCCCTTGCGGAACGACACGCGCAGCGAGTCGAACAAGGTGTCCTTGGTTTTCGGCTTGAGGGTGAAGTCCATCACTTCGCCCTGCTCCTTCGAGGTGATGTCGAAGCTCTGGCTGATTTTCGACACATCACCCGACAGCAGCAGCGCCGGGGTCTGGTTCAGGCGCACGTCGAGCTTCTTGATGGTGGCCTGTTCCAGGTCCGGGTCCCACAGGGTGACGTTCTTGCCGTCCGACACCACCACTTGCTCCTGCGGTGCGTCGGTATGCCAGTAGAACAGGCCCGGCCGCTTGACGGTCATCTTGCCCGAGGTTTCCTGCAGGCTGGTGCCATCGGCGCCCAAGGTCAGCTGGGAGAAATTGGCCTCGATGGTCTGTGACTTTTCCAGCAACTGGGTCAGGCGTTGCACATCCTGCTCACCGGCATAAGCGGTAACCGAGCCCAGGGTCAGGGCAGAAACCAACAGCATGCGAGTCGCGCGCATGGGAATCCTCATTGAGCATTGAAAAGGCCGGGCACCAACGCTGGCGCCCGGCAGGGTGTTCATCAGTCGCGCGGGCCGCCTGGGGCAATTACTTCCCGCGAGCCGTTGCTGTTCATCGGGGTAACGACGCCGGCCATTTCCATCGACTCGATCATGCGGGCGGCACGGTTGTAGCCGATCTTCAGTTTGCGCTGCACGGCAGAAATGGAAGCACGACGGCTCTCGAGCACGAACTGCACCGCTTCATCATACAGCGCATCGGTTTCGGCATCGTCGCCATCACCACCACCGCCGCCGCCGTCGAAGCCGCTGCCGGCTTCTTCCACGCCATTGAGAATGTCGTCGTTGTAGTCTGGGGCGCCGCGCAGCTTCCACGCCTCGACCGTGCGGTGCACCTCGTCGTCGGAAACGAACGCGCCATGCACCCGGATCGGCAGGCTGGTGCCCGGCGGCATGTACAGCATGTCACCGTGGCCCAGCAGTTGTTCGGCACCGCCCTGGTCGATGATGGTCCGCGAGTCGATCTTGCTCGACACCTGGAAGGCCATGCGGGTCGGGATGTTGGCCTTGATCAGACCGGTGATCACGTCCACCGACGGGCGCTGGGTGGCGAGGATAAGGTGAATGCCCGCCGCACGCGCTTTCTGCGCGATACGGGCGATCAGTTCTTCGACCTTCTTGCCGACAATCATCATCATGTCGGCGAATTCGTCGACCACCACCACGATGGTCGGCAGAGTTTTCAGCGCCGGCGGCTCGTCGTCCATGCTTTCGCGGCGGTACAGCGGGTCGTGGATGATTTCCCCGGCTTCCTGGGCGTCCTTGATCTTGCGGTTGAAGCCGGCCAGGTTACGCACACCCATGGCCGCCATCAGCTTGTAGCGGCGCTCCATCTCGGCCACGCTCCAGCGCAGGGCGTTGGCGGCGTCCTTCATGTCGGTGACCACCGGGCACAACAGGTGCGGAATGCCTTCGTAGATCGACAGCTCGAGCATTTTCGGGTCGATCATGATCAGCCGCGCGTCTTCCGGGCTGGACTTGAACAGGATCGACAGGATCATCGCGTTGACCCCCACCGACTTACCGGAACCCGTGGTACCGGCCACCAACAGGTGGGGCATCTTGGCCAGGTCGGTAATCACCGGCTTGCCGCCAATGTCGTGGCCCAGGGCCAGGGTGACAGGGGACTTCTGCTCATCGTACTGCGGCGTGGCCAGCACTTCGGAGAAACGCACCATCTGGCGGTTTTCGTTGGGGATCTCGATACCCACGGTGGTCTTGCCGGGGATGACCTCGACCACACGCACGCTGGTCACCGCCAGCGACCGCGCCAGGTCCTTGGCCAGGTTGGCGATACGGCTGACCTTGACGCCAGCGGCAGGCTGGATTTCGTAGCGGGTGATCACCGGGCCTGGGTGGATGGAATCCACCGAGACCTCAACGCCGAACTCCTTGAGCTTGATTTCCAGCAGCTGACCGACACCGGCCAGGGATTCTGGCGAGTACTCGATCTTCTTCTGTTCGGCCGGGTCGAGGATGGATATCGACGGCAGCGTGCCCTCCACGGCGCTGTCGATGAACAGCGGCGTCTGCTTCTCTTTCATCACCCGCTTGCTCGGCTCTGGCGCCTTGTCTACGGCCGGGGGCACGATGGTTGGCGTGGACGACGGCACACGGGCAAGGCTTGGCTCGCGGGGCGGCACCACCGGCTCGCGGGCCAGGGCCGGTTCGCGGGCCGGGGCCACGGGCTCGCGCCCGAGGGTCGGCTCGCGGGGCTCGACCACCGCTGCCGGCGCCTCTTCACGCTTGAAGATGCGCTCACGCAGCGCCGGTTTGGCGGGTTCGCGTTTCTCGGCGACCGTTGGCGCGGCCTTCACCACGGGCTCATCCTCGCGCAACTGCGCTTCAAGGCGCTTGCGTTCGTTGCGGGCTTCCCACCAGCGATTGGCGGCGCCCTGCACCAGTTCGAACAGGTCGAGGGTGATCTTGCCCGTCAGGTCCATCACCTTGAACCACGACAGGTCGGTGAACACGGTCAGGCCGAACAGGAACAGGGCGATGAACATCAGCGTACTGCCCTGCACGTTCAGCAGGTTGCGCGCCAGGTCGCCAAGGCTCTCGCCCAGGGCGCCGCCGGCAGAAAATGGCAAGCTCGCAGGCGAATGGAAGTGGATGTGCGCCAGCGCGGCCCCCGACAGCACCAGGAATACCAGGCCGATCAGCCGCCAGGAAAACAGCCAGCCGCTCCAGTCCCAGGGCTGATGGCGCTGGCGGAAGATCTGCCAGGTTTTCACCGCCAGCAGCAGCGGGAAGATATAGGCGAAGTAACCCAACACCATGAACAGGATGTCGGCAAAGTAGGCACCGGCACGCCCGGCGGCGTTCTGCACCTGGTCGACGGTGGCGGTGTGGCTGAAGCCCGGATCCGAAGTGTCGTAGGTCAGCAGCGCCATCCACAGGTACAGGCACAGAGCGCCAACGGCGATCAACGCACCTTCCTTGAGGCGATAATGCAGCTGCTGCCGCCACAGGGGCACGGGCAAGGGAGCTGGGGTTGCGGTGGATTTCTTCAAAACACGTCTATTCCTGCGCGTGTTGCGCGTCCAATAGTGCTCGGCCGGCAGTGCGGCCAATGAACCACTACTTTTAACATTACTGCCCGCCCACTGCCATGACGGCGCGCCATAAGGCGCTCAAGCGGGGGCGACTTTCACATGCCTGCAATTTGAGCACGCATTTTCTTTCGTGACAAAGGCTTATGCTGTGTTTTTGCACAGGTATGACAGCAAATGTAGCGGATGGTGCCTGTGGTTTCATCAATGTGCAGGAAATTGCCCGAATTTCGCGGCCGTGCCGGCCCTGGCCGCCGCTGCCGGCGCTCAGCCATTGACCCTGCCGGGCGCGCACGCCATGCTGCCCGCTCCCCTCCCCCACCGCACGATAGACCATGCTCACCTGGCTGACCCGCGACTCGCTGACCTTCCCGCCCCTGGAAAAGGCCCTGCACGAACCCAACGGCCTGCTCGCCGCCGGCGGCGACCTGAGCCCCGAACGGCTGGTGCAGGCCTACCGCCATGGCTGCTTCCCCTGGTACCAGGACGGCCAGCCGATCCTGTGGTGGTCACCCGACCCGCGCACGGTGTTGCTGCCCGACCAGCTTCACGTATCGCGCTCGCTGGCCAAGCTGATGCGCCAGGGGCGCTACCAGGTCAGTTTCGACAGCGACTTCCCGGCGGTCATCGACGCCTGCGCCGCCCCCCGCGATTACGCCGACGGCACCTGGATCACCGATACCATGCGCAACGCCTACTGCGAACTGCACCGTCGCGGCATTGCCCACTCGGTCGAAGTACGCCAGCACGGCGAACTGGTCGGCGGCCTGTACGGCCTGGCCATGGGCCAGTTGTTCTTCGGCGAATCGATGTTCAGCCGCGCCGACAACGCCTCCAAGGTCGGTTTCGTGACCCTGGTCGAGCACCTGCGCCAGGCCGGCTTCGTACTGATCGACTGCCAGATGCCCACCAACCACCTGCACAGCCTCGGCGCCCATGCCATCAGCCGCGCCGAGTTCGCCCGCTACCTGGCCCGTCACCTCGACCAGCCCAACAGCGCGACCTGGGTGGTTGCCTAGGCGGTTTTCCCTGGCTGGCTTACACTTAGAACAAAGTCTCACCGAGGGGTTGATCATGACAGAGTTGGCGCGGTTGAAGTTCTATGCCACTCAACCCCACTCCTGCAGTTACCTGCCCGACGAGCAGGCAACCACGCTGTTCCTCGACCCCAGCCAGCCGATGGACGTGAACGTCTATGCCGACTTGTCGGACATGGGTTTTCGCCGCAGTGGCGACCACTTGTATCGCCCCCACTGCCAGAACTGCAACGCCTGCGTACCGGCGCGCATCCCCGCGGCCCGTTTCATTCCCAACCGCCAGCAGCGGCGCATCCTCAAGCGCAATGCCGACCTCACCGTGAGCGCAGCGCGGCCGGCGTTCAAGGAAGAGTACTTCGAGCTGTACCGGCGTTACATCGAAACCCGCCATGCCGACGGTGACATGTATCCACCCAGCCGCGACCAGTTTTCCACCTTCCTGGTGCGGGACCTGCCCTTCTGCTGGTTCTACGAATTTCGCCTGGCCGGCCGGCTGATGGCAGTGGCCGTGTGCGACGTGCTGCCCAATGGCCTGTCAGCGGTCTACACCTTCTACGAGCCCGACGAAGAGCGCCGCAGCCTGGGCCGTTTCGCCATTCTCTGGCAGATCGGCGAAGCCCTGCGCAAGGATCTGGAGGCGGTGTACCTGGGCTACTGGATCAAGAACTGCAAGAAGATGAACTACAAGACACAGTATCGGCCCATCGAATTGTTGATAAACCAGCGCTGGGTCACCCTCAACTGAAAGCATTGGCTTGACACACAGTTTTCCGGCATAATCCACGCCACTTTTTTGCCCGGTGCGGATATGCGTCGGGCCAACACTGGACACCGAGGGCTCAACTGCATGTCGAAAGAAGACAGCTTCGAAATGGAAGGTACTGTCGTCGACACCCTGCCCAACACCATGTTCCGCGTGGAGTTGGAAAACGGGCACGTCGTAACCGCGCACATCTCCGGAAAGATGCGCAAAAACTACATCCGTATTCTCACTGGCGACAAGGTCCGCGTCGAGCTGACGCCTTATGACCTGAGCAAGGGCCGCATCACCTACCGTGCGCGCTAAGCTCCAGCCATGAAAAAGCCCGGCCAAGTGCCGGGCTTTTTCATGCCTTCAAGTTTGTAAGGGGCTGCGTTGCAGCCCCATGTATCACGCTACTTCAGCCGTGGTCTCGAAGTCGAACACCAACTCGCCATCGCGCAAGTCGACGTGCACCACACCGCCATGCTGGGCCAACTCACCAAACAGGATCTCCTCGGCCAGCGGCCGCTTGATCTTGTCCTGAATCAACCGCGCCATCGGCCGCGCGCCCATCTGCGCGTCATACCCCGAGGCCGCCAGCCAGCCGCGGGCCTCGTCGCTGACCTCAAGCAGCACGCGCTTGTCTTCGAGCTGCGCCTGCAGTTCGATAAGGAACTTGTCGACGATGCTCTTGATGGTTTCGGTGCTCAGGCGGCCAAACTGGATGATGGTATCCAGGCGGTTGCGGAACTCTGGCGTAAAGCTCTTGCGGATCACTTCCATCGCATCGGACGCATGGTCCTGATGGGTGAAGCCGATCGAGGCCCGCGACGCGGTTTCCGCGCCGGCGTTGGTGGTCATGATCAGGATCACGTTACGGAAGTCGGCCTTGCGCCCGTTGTTGTCGGTAAGGGTACCGTGGTCCATCACCTGCAGCAGCAGGTTGAAGACTTCCGGGTGCGCCTTCTCGATTTCGTCGAGCAGCAACACGCAGTGCGGCTGCTTGGTAATCGCCTCGGTCAGCAGACCACCCTGGTCGAACCCGACATAGCCGGGCGGTGCACCGATCAAGCGCGAAACGGTATGGCGCTCCATGTACTCGGACATATCGAAGCGCACCAGCTCCACACCCAGCGCCTTGGCCAATTGCCGGGCCGCTTCGGTCTTGCCGACGCCGGTAGGGCCGGCAAACAGGAACGAACCCACTGGCTTGTCAGGTGCCTTGAGGCCGGCACGCGACAGCTTGATGGCCGTGGACAGCGAATCGATGGCCTGGTCCTGACCGAAAACGGTCAGCTTCAGGTCGCGCTCCAGGTTACGCAGCAGTTCCTTGTCGGAGCTGCTGACATGCTTCGGCGGAATTCGCGCAATCTTGGCGACGATATCCTCCACCTGCGGCACGTCGATGCGCTTGACGCGGCTGGCTTCCGGCTGCAGGCGCTGGTAGGCGCCAGCCTCGTCGATCACGTCGATGGCCTTGTCCGGCATGTGCCGGTCATTGATGTAGCGCGAGGCCAGCTCGGCGGCGGCGCGCAGGGCTTCGTCGCTGTACTCGATATTGTGGTGGCTTTCGAACCGCCCTTTCAGGCCGCGCAGGATGCCCACGGTGTCTTCAACCGAGGGTTCGCTGACATCTACCTTCTGGAAACGCCGCGCCAAGGCACGGTCCTTCTCGAAGATGCCACGGAATTCCTGGAAGGTCGTGGAGCCGATGCAGCGGATTTCACCCGAAGACAACAGCGGCTTGAGCAGGTTGGACGCATCCATTACCCCACCCGACGCCGCACCGGCACCGATGATGGTGTGGATCTCATCGATGAACAGAATGGCCTGCGGGCGCTTGCGCAGCTCGCCAAGCAGCGCCTTGAAGCGCTTCTCGAAGTCGCCGCGGTACTTGGTACCGGCCAGCAGCGCGCCCAGGTCGAGCGAGTACACCACGCTCTGTGCCAGCAGGTCAGGCACCTGGCCATCGACAATACGCTTGGCCAGCCCTTCGGCAATCGCCGTTTTGCCTACCCCGGCCTCACCCACCAGCAGCGGGTTGTTCTTGCGGCGGCGGGCAAGGATCTGCGCAACGCGCTCCACTTCCTGCTCGCGGCCTACCAGCGGGTCGATACGGCCAGCACGTGCCAGCTCGTTGAGGTTGCTGGCATAGGCGTCCAGCGGGTTGCTGGAAGAAGAGGTTTCACCGCCCTCTTCGTCCTGCATGTCCTGGTCGCTCTCGGATTGCGAGCCATGCCCCGGCACCTTGGAGATGCCGTGGGCGATGTAGTTGACTACATCGATGCGGGCCACGCTCTGCTGCTTGAGCAGGAACACGGCCTGGCTTTCCTGTTCGCTGAAGATCGCCACCAGTACGTTGGCGCCGGTCACTTCACGCTTGCCAGAGCTTTGTACGTGGAACACGGCGCGTTGCAGCACACGCTGGAAGCCCAGGGTTGGCTGGGTTTCCCTGTCTTCATCGTTGACAGGAATCAGCGGCGTGGTCGAATCGATGAACTCTTGCAGGTCGTGCTTGAGCTTGTCGAGATTGGCGCCACAGGCGCGCAGAACGGTCGCGGCAGCCTCATTGTCCAGGAGTGCCAGCAGCAGATGTTCGACGGTCATGAATTCATGACGCTTCGAACGGGCCTCCTTGAAGGCAAGATTGAGGGTGACTTCGAGCTCGCGGTTTAACATAGCTTCACCTCATACCCAAGTGGTCGGCGATTAACCGTCCTTCTCGATTTCACAGAGTAGCGGATGCTGGCTTTCCCTGGCGTATTGGTTGACCTGCATAGCCTTCGTTTCGGCGATGTCACGGGTAAACAATCCGCACACTGCCCGCCCCTCGGTATGGACGGTCAGCATGATCTTGGTCGCCAGCTCGCGGTTCAGACTGAAGAACGTCTCGAGCACTTCGACGACGAAATCCATCGGTGTGTAGTCATCGTTGAACAAAACCACCTTGTACATCGGTGGCGCCTGCAGGATCGGCTTGGCTTCCTGAACCGCCAGACCGGAGCCATCGTCCTCATTCGATTGAGGACGATCCTGATTGAATGTTAGTCGAATCTGGCTGTGTGCATGCATGGAAAGAATTTCATCACATCGACAGGTTAAGGTTGTGGGTTGACCCTGCGAACGGCCATTGGTGCAGCCGCTGCATGACCTTGACTATCGGCAAAACGGTGTTACAACCAATAGGAACCCACCGTGGTCGATAAAGATCCGCGCAGTCAACCAGATTTTTTCGCAAGGTTCGTATGCGGATGAAGTGGATGATACTCCAGTGATGGAGTCCTTTGCAGAGGGACATAGGGATGGCAAGCGGTAAAGTCAAGTGGTTCAACAATGCCAAGGGCTATGGATTCGTCAATGAAGAGGGCAAGGACGACGACTTGTTCGCTCATTATTCAGCCATCCAGATGGACGGGTACAAGACGCTCAAGGCCGGCCAGGCCGTGACCTTCGATGTCATCCAAGGCCCGAAAGGTTTTCATGCCGTCAACATCAGAAGTGCATCCGCGGCTGCGCCCGCGCCGGCCAGTGCACAGCCCGTGGGCAGCACGGCCGACGCCTGACCGACTGCCCTGCCAGCGGTAAACGAAAAGAAAGGCCGCTTCTTTACCAGAAGCGGCCGTTTCACATTCGCTTACATATGTTTGATCATGGCGTCGCCGAAGCCCGAACTTCCCACCAGCGTGGCACCGTCCATCAGGCGCTCGAAGTCGTAAGTCACGGTCTTGGCCGCAATCGCGCCATTGGTGCCTTTGATGATCAGGTCGGCGGCCTCGGTCCAGCCCATGTGGCGCAGCATCATTTCTGCCGAAAGAATCACCGAACCCGGGTTGACCTTGTCCTGCCCGGCATACTTGGGCGCCGTGCCGTGGGTAGCCTCGAACATGGCCACGGTGTCGGACAGGTTGGCCCCGGGGGCTATACCGATGCCGCCCACCTCCGCCGCCAGGGCGTCAGACAAATAGTCGCCGTTGAGGTTGAGCGTGGCGATCACATCGTACTCGGCCGGGCGTAGCAGGATCTGCTGGAGCATGGCATCGGCAATGGCGTCCTTGACGATGACTTCGCGGCCGGTCTTGGGGTTGTTGAACTTCATCCACGGCCCGCCGTCGAGCAACTCGGCACCGAACTCGTCACGCGCCACTTCGTAGCCCCAGTCCTTGAAGGCACCTTCGGTGAACTTCATGATGTTGCCCTTGTGCACCAGCGTCAGCGACTCGCGGTCGTTATCCACCACATATTGCAGGGCTTTGCGTACCAGACGCTTGGTCCCTTCGCGGGAAACCGGCTTGATCCCAATGCCGCAGTCCTGGTCGAAACGGATCTTGGTAACGCCCATTTCCTCCTTGAGGAACTTGATCACCTTGTCAGCTTCCGGCGAACCGGCCTTCCATTCGATGCCGGCATAGATGTCTTCGGAGTTCTCCCGGAAGATCACCATGTCGACATCCCCCGGTTTTTTAACCGGGCTTGGCACACCCTGGAACCACAGCACAGGGCGCAGGCACACATACAGGTCCAACTGCTGGCGCAAAGCCACGTTCAGCGAACGGATGCCGCCACCCACCGGGGTGGTCAGCGGGCCCTTGATCGACACCACATAGTCACGCACGGCGTCGAGGGTTTCCTGCGGCAGCCAGGTGTCCTGGTCGTAGACGTGGGTGGCCTTTTCGCCGGCGTACACCTCCATCCAGGCGATCTTGCGCTTGCCGCCATAGGCTTTCTGCACAGCGGCATCGACCACCTTGATCATCACCGGTGAGACGTCAACGCCGATCCCGTCGCCTTCGATGTAGGGAATGATCGGCTGGTCGGGCACGTTGAGCGAATGGTCTGCATTGACGGTGATCTTGGCGCCGCCGGTCGGAACCTTGATTTTCTGGTATGCCATGCTTGCACTACTCCGCTATCGGGTGTGGGTTGGACATCAAGCGTAGCAATGAGCCTAAACCACATCTGCCGACCTGCAAGCTGACGGCGTAGGCGCGGGCGCGCCTGCGCAGAACACCCCGCCAGCGCTGCGGCATTACGCCACATTGCCCCTCAGTCTTTGGTCTTATAAATGGGCCGATATCACTTGGCCTTGCTGATTAGGCCAAATGGTTTGGTATACTCCGCCGCGACCGTTGGGTCATCGGGGCGAATCCCAGGAAAATGCGGACCGCCCTGGGCCGTGATCGGCCGAAAAGCCGGGCCTTTTCCGCCTGGCTGCCAAAGCCTGGGCTGTTACCGCAGTTCAGCACTTGACGCTCGACTGATGCATCCACCATCACCGCTCGCAGCTTCTCGACTTTCCGCTCATGGCTTGCCAGGGCGATGCGCCTTACCCTGCGCACCACGAGACTCGAGCACGCTCAGCACACAGAGAGTTAACCCGCATGCCCACCCGTTCCAAGATCATCTATACCTTCACCGACGAAGCCCCTGCCCTCGCCACCTACTCGCTGCTGCCGATCATCGAAGCGTTCACCGCTTCGGCTGACATCGCTGTCGAAACTCGCGACATCTCCCTGGCTGGCCGTATCCTTGCCGCCTTCCCGGAGCAACTGGGCGCAGAGAAGCAAGTAGGCGATCACCTGGCGGAACTGGGCCAGCTGGCTACCACCCCTGAAGCCAACATCATCAAGCTGCCGAACATCAGCGCCTCGGTACCGCAGCTCAAAGCCGCGATCAAGGAGCTGCAAGGCAAGGGCTACAACATCCCTGACTACGCCGACGAGCCGGCCACCGAGCAAGAGAAAGAATCCCGCGCCCGCTACGACCGCATCAAAGGTTCGGCCGTGAACCCGGTCCTGCGTGAAGGCAACTCCGACCGCCGCGCACCGCTGTCGGTCAAGAACTACGCGCGCAAGCACCCGCACAAGATGGGCGCCTGGGCCGCCGACTCCAAGTCGCACGTCGCGCACATGACCCAAGGCGACTTCTACGGCAGCGAAAAAGCTGCACTGATCGAAGCTGACGACAGCGTACGTATCGAACTGGTCGGCAAAGACGGCAGCACCACCGTGCTGAAGGAAAAGACCGCGGTCAAGGCTGCCGAAGTCATCGACTGCGCAACCATGAGCCGCAAGGCCCTGAAGGCCTTCATCGCCGAGCAGATCGCCGATGCCAAGGCCACCGGCGTGCTGCTGTCGGTACACCTGAAAGCCACCATGATGAAGGTCTCCGACCCGATCATGTTCGGCGTCATCGTCGAAGAGTTCTACAACGACGTGCTGGCCAAGCACGCCGCCGCCCTGGCCGAAGTCGGCTTCAACGCCAACAACGGCATCGGCGACCTGTACGCCCGCATCAAGGACCTGCCAGCTGACAAGCAGGCCGAGATCGAAGCCGATATCCAGGCCCTGTACGCCCAGCGCCCGGCCCTGGCCATGGTCAACTCCGACAAGGGCATCACCAACCTGCACGTACCGAGCGACGTGATCGTCGACGCCTCGATGCCGGCCATGATCCGTGACTCGGGCAAGATGTGGAACACCGCTGGCGAACTGCAAGACGCCAAGGCAGTGATCCCGGACCGTTGCTACGCCGGCATCTACCAGGCCACCATCGAAGACTGCAAGGCCAACGGCGCCTTCGACCCGACCACCATGGGCAGCGTGCCGAACGTTGGCCTGATGGCGCAGAAAGCCGAAGAGTACGGCTCCCACGACAAGACCTTCCAGGTCAAGGCCGACGGCGTGGTTCGCGTGGTCGACAGCAAGGGCAACGTGGTTCTGGAGCAGAACGTCGAGGCCGGTGACATCTTCCGCATGTGCCAGACCAAGGACGCGCCGATCCAGGACTGGGTCAAGCTGGCCGTCAACCGTGCCCGCCTCAGCGACACCCCAGCGGTGTTCTGGCTGGACCCGGCACGCGCCCACGACGGCGTGATGATCGAGAAAGTGCAAAAGTACCTGAAGGATCACGACACCACCGGCCTGGACATTCGTGTCATGGCCCCGGTCGACGCCATCAAGTTCTCCCTGGCCCGCATTCGCGAAGGCAAGGACACCATCTCGGTTACCGGTAACGTACTGCGCGACTACCTGACCGACCTGTTCCCGATCATGGAACTGGGCACCAGCGCCAAGATGCTGTCGATCGTGCCGCTGATGAGTGGCGGCGGCCTGTTCGAAACCGGCGCCGGCGGCTCGGCACCCAAGCACGTGCAGCAGCTGGTCGAAGAAAACTTCCTGCGTTGGGACTCGCTGGGTGAATTCCTGGCCCTGGCCGCTTCCCTGGAGCACCTGGGCAACACCTACGACAACCCGCGCGCCAAGGTTCTGGCCAGCACCCTGGACCAGGCAACCGGCAAGTTCCTCGACACCAACAAGTCGCCATCGCGCAAAGTTGGCGGTATCGACAACCGCGGCAGCCACTTCTACCTGACCCTGTACTGGGCCCAGGCCCTGGCTGCACAGAGCGACGACGCCGCCCTGCAGGCACGCTTCGCCCCACTGGCCAAGACCCTGACCGAGAACGAGGAGACCATCGTCGCCGAGCTCAACGCCGTTCAGGGCAAGCCAGCCGACATCGGTGGCTACTACGCCCCGGACGCCGAGCTGACCGCCAAGGTGATGCGCCCAAGCCAGACCCTGAACAGCGCCATCGCCGCCCTGTAAGGTCCGCTTGACGTAACAGCACAAACCCCGGCCACGCACCGGGGTTTGTGCTTTTTCAGCTGCAAGCTGCAAGCTACAAGCTACAAGCTACAAGCTACAAGCTACAAGCCACAAGCCACAAGCCACAAGCCACAAGCCACAAGCTACAAGCTACAAGCTACAAGCTACAAGCTACAAGCTACAAGCTACAAGCTACAAGCTACAAGCTACAAGCCGAAGCGGTACGCGGATTGCTTCAACTTGCTACTTGCCACTTGCCACTTGCCACTTGCCACTTGCTACTTGCTACTTGCCACTTGCCACTTGCCACTTGCCACTTGCCACTTGCCACTTGCTACTTAGGGAGAGAATCGACCGTGTCATGGCAACCCCACATCACCGTCGCCACCATCATCGAGCAGGACGGCAAATTCCTGTTCGTCGAGGAATTCAAAGCCAACCGGCACGTCTTCAACCAGCCCGCCGGGCACCTGGAAGCCAACGAGACCCTGCCCCAGGCCGCCCTGCGCGAAACCCTGGAAGAAACCGCCTGGGAAGTCGAGCTCACCGGCGTGGTCGGCATCTACCTGTACACTGCGCCCAGCAACGGCGTGACCTACCAGCGCATCTGCTTTGCCGCCCGCCCCGTGCGCCACCATGCCGACCTGGCCCTAGACAGCGACATCGTCCGCGCTGTCTGGCTGACCCGCGAAGAGCTGCTGGCCGACCCCACCCGCTGGCGCAGCGAGCTGGTGCCGCGCTGCCTGGACGACTACCTTGCAGGCCCGCTGCACAGCCTTGCGCTGCTGCGCGACTGACGTAGCGCCGCGGCTTTGATAGAATCGGCGTTTTTCCCCCTTGATACACACCGGTACCCATGACCAGCCCAGCACTCAAAGACCCCGCCAAGACCCGCGTCATCGTCGGCATGTCCGGCGGCGTGGACTCTTCCGTCTCCGCCCTTCTGCTCATCGAGCAGGGCTACCAGGTGGAAGGGCTGTTCATGAAGAACTGGGAAGAAGACGACGGCACCGAATACTGCACCGCCCGTGAAGACCTGGCCGACGCCCAGGCCGTGTGCGACCGCATCGGTATCAAGCTGCACACCGCCAACTTCGCCGCCGAGTACTGGGACAACGTGTTCGAGCACTTCCTCGAAGAGTACAAGGCCGGCCGCACGCCCAACCCGGACATCCTCTGCAACCGCGAAATCAAGTTCAAGGCGTTCCTCGACTACGCCCTGTCGCTGGGTGCAGACCTGATTGCCACCGGCCACTATGTACGCCGCCGCGACACCGGCGCCGTTACCGAACTGCTTAAAGGCCTGGACCCGAACAAGGACCAGAGCTATTTCCTGCACGCCGTTGGCGGCAAGGAAATCGCCCGCACGCTGTTCCCGGTGGGCGAACTGGAAAAACCCGAGGTCCGCGCCATTGCCGAAAAACACGGCCTGGCCACCGCCAAGAAAAAGGACTCCACCGGCATCTGCTTCATTGGTGAACGCCGCTTCAGCGACTTCCTCAAGCAGTACCTGCCCGCCCAGCCAGGCAACATCGAAACCACCGAAGGCGAGGTGATCGGCCGCCACCATGGCCTGATGTACCACACCATCGGCCAGCGCCAGGGCCTGGGTATCGGCGGCCTGAAGGACGCCGGTGACGAGCCCTGGTACGTGCTGCACAAAGACCTGACCCGCAACGTGCTGGTGGTTGGCCAGGGCAACGAACACCCATGGTTGTTCTCCCGCGCCCTGCTCGCGTCGGAAATCTTCTGGGTCAACCCGGTGGACCTGAGCAGCCCGCGCCAGCTCACCGCCAAGGTACGCTACCGGCAGAGCGACCAGCGCTGCACCCTGGCGCTGACCGATGGCGGCTACCGCGCCGTGTTCGACGAGCCCCAGCGCGCCGTGACGCCGGGCCAGTCGGTGGTGTTCTATGATGGCGAGGTGTGCCTGGGTGGTGGCGTGATCGAGGCGGCCGAGCCGTGGAGCCCGCGGGCATGAGCACACTGCGCGAGCAATTGATTGCCCTGGGCGGCGTCTTCCAGGCAGCCGTACTGGTTGACCGCATCGCCCGCACCGGCCAGGCCAGCGAGGCCAACATCGGCTGCATGCTGGGCAGCTTGCTGGTACGCGACCCCAAAGACACCCTGGAAGTGTTCGGCGGCGACGACCTGAACCTGCGCGATGGCTATCGCGCGCTGGTCGGCGCCCTGGAGCGCGACCCCAGCAGCCTGCAGCGCGAGCCCCTGCGCTACGCCCTGTCGATGCTGGGCCTGGAGCGCCAGCTGAACAAGCGCGGCGACATGCTCGACACCATCGGCAACCGCTTGCCACAAATCCAGTCGCAGGCCGATCACTTCGGCCTGGTCCACGAAAATGTCATCGCTTCCAGCGGAGCCTTGTACCAGGACACCCTGAGCACCCTGCGCCAGCGCATCCAGGTACACGGCGACATGCGCTTCCTGCAGCAAGCCAGCAACGCCTCGAAAATCCGCGCCCTGTTGCTCGCCGGCATCCGCGCCGCGCGCCTGTGGCGCCAGCTGGGCGGGCACCGCTGGCAACTGGTGTTCAGCCGGCGCAAACTGCTGAACGAGCTGTACGACATGATGCGAGGGTGAGCTGCAAGCTCTAAGCTACAAGCAGCAAGCAGAAGCAGCACGTCGGCTTTTACTTGCTACTTGCAGCTTGAAGCTCGCCGCCTGCCTTTTTCATGTATGATATGCGCCCTTCCAAAAGCCTGACTGTCCGAGAACACCCCATGCAGCTTTCTTCGCTCACTGCGGTTTCCCCTGTAGACGGCCGTTATGCCGGCAAAACCCAGGCCTTGCGCCCCATCTTCAGCGAATTCGGCCTGATCCGTTTCCGCGCCCTGGTCGAAGTGCGCTGGTTGCAGCGCCTGGCCGCCCACCCGCAAATTGGCGAAGTGCCGGCGTTCTCCGCCGAGGCCAACGCCCTGCTGGACACCCTGGCCAGCGATTTCAAGCTTGAGCACGCCGAGCGCGTCAAGGAAATCGAGCGCACCACCAACCACGACGTCAAGGCGATCGAATACCTGCTCAAGGAGCAGGCCGCCCAGTTGCCTGAGTTGGCCAAGGTCAGCGAGTTCATCCACTTCGCCTGCACCAGCGAGGACATCAACAACCTGTCCCACGCCCTGATGCTGCGTGCTGGCCGTGACGACGTGCTGCTGCCGCTGATGCGCCAGATCGCCGAGGCCATTCGTGCCCTGGCCCACGCTCACGCCGACGTGCCGATGCTGTCGCGCACCCACGGCCAGCCGGCTTCGCCGACCACCCTGGGCAAGGAACTGGCCAACGTCGTGTACCGCCTGGAGCGCCAGATCGCCCAGGTTGCCGCCGTACCGCTGCTGGGCAAGATCAACGGCGCCGTGGGCAACTACAACGCCCACCTGTCGGCCTACTCGCAGATCGACTGGGAAGCCAACGCCCGTGCCTTCATCGAAGACGAGCTGGGCCTGCAGTTCAACCCGTACACCACCCAGATCGAACCGCACGACTACATCGCCGAACTGTTCGACGCCATCGCCCGCTTCAACACCATCCTGATCGACTTCGACCGTGACGTATGGGGTTACATTTCGCTGGGCTACTTCAAGCAGAAGACCGTCGCCGGCGAAATCGGCTCTTCGACCATGCCGCACAAGGTCAACCCGATCGACTTCGAAAACTCCGAAGGCAACCTGGGTATCGCCAACGCCCTGTTCCAGCACCTGGCCAGCAAACTGCCAATCTCGCGCTGGCAGCGTGACCTGACCGACTCCACCGTGCTGCGCAACCTGGGCGTGGGCTTCGCCCACAGCGTCATTGCCTACGAAGCCAGCCTCAAAGGCATCGGCAAGCTGGAAGTGAACGAAGCCCGCATCGCCGCCGACCTGGACGCCTGCTGGGAAGTGCTGGCCGAACCGATCCAGACCGTGATGCGCCGCTTCAACATCGAAAACCCCTACGAAAAGCTCAAAGAGCTGACCCGTGGCAAGGGCATCACCCCACAAGCGCTGCTGACCTTCATCGACGGCCTGGACATGCCAGCCGAAGCCAAGGCCGAGCTCAAGCTGCTGACCCCTGCTACCTACATCGGTAACGCGGCAGCCCAGGCCAAACGCGTCTAAGCGGACCGCCGCATACAACGCCCGGCCTGGCCGGGCGTTTTTATTCCCGTACGAAAATTACGTTTTTTCAATAGGTTGAACATGAATCCTGATACTCCACTGCAGCTGCTCGGCGGCATCTCGGCCCGCGAATTCATGCGCGACTACTGGCAGAAAAAGCCGCTGCTGGTGCGCCAGGCCTTCCCGGACTTCATCAGCCCGATCGACCCCGACGAGCTGGCTGGCCTGGCCCTGGAGGAAGAAGTCGAGTCGCGTATCGTGCTGGAACATGGCGCCCACCCGTGGGAACTGCGCCGTGGCCCGTTCACCGAAGACACCTTCGCCGAGCTGCCGGAAAAAGACTGGACCCTGCTGGTACAGGCCGTAGACCAGTTCGTTCCGGAAGTCGCCGAGCTGCTGGAGAACTTCCGCTTCCTGCCCAGCTGGCGCATCGATGATGTGATGATCAGCTTCGCTGCCCCTGGTGGCAGCGTTGGCCCGCACTTCGACAACTACGACGTGTTCCTGTTGCAGGGCCACGGCCAGCGCAACTGGAAGGTCGGCCAGATGTGCAGCAGCGACAGTGCGCTGCTGGAGCATGCCGACCTGCGTATCCTGGCCGAGTTCGAGCAGGGCGAAGAATGGACCCTGGAGCCAGGTGACATGCTGTACCTGCCACCACGCCTGGCCCACTACGGCGTTGCCGTGGACGAGTGCCTGACCTACTCGGTTGGCTTCCGTGCCCCTAGCGCCGCCGAAGTACTCACCCACTTCACCGACTTCCTCGGCCAGTTCCTGCCCGACGAAGAACGCTACAGCGACGCCGACGCCCAGCCTGCCAGCGACCCGCACCAGATCCAGCATGACGCCCTCGACCGCCTCAAGGCGCTGCTCGACAAGCACATGAACGACAAGGACCTGCTGCTGACCTGGTTTGGCCAGTTCATGACCGAACCGCGTTACCCCGAACAGATCGTCGGTGAAGAGCTGAGCGAAGAGGAACTGGTCGATGCGCTGGAGCAAGGCGCCATCCTGATCCGCAACCCGAGTGCCCGCCTGGCCTGGTCGGAATTCGAAGACGACCTGCTGCTGTTCGCCAGCGGCCGCAGCTGCCCACTGCCTGGCAAGCTGCGCGAGCTGCTGAAACTGGTGTGCGCGGCCGACGCCCTGCACATCGACAACATCGGCGAATGGCTGCAGGATGAAGATGGCCTTATGCTGGTACAGCAGCTGGTCAAACAAGGAAGCCTGGGATTCGCCAATGAATAAGATTCGTGTGCGCCTCGCCGACTGGCACAAGGACAACGCCGACATCCGCCGTATCCGTGAAGCGGTGTTCATCGCCGAACAGCACGTGCCGCCTGAGCTGGAATGGGACTCGGAAGATCCGACCGCCGTACACTTCCTGGCCTTGGAAGGGGACTATCCGATCGGCACCGCCCGCCTGCTGCCCGATGGCACCATCGGCCGGGTTTCGGTATTGAAGGACTGGCGCGGGCTGAAGGTGGGTGACGCACTGATGAATGCGGTGATCGTCGAAGCGCAGAACCGTGACCTGAAGCAGCAGATGCTCAGCGCCCAGGTCCACGCCACGCCGTTCTACGAGCGGCTGGGCTTTCGCGTAGTCAGCGAAGAGTTCCTCGAAGCCGGCATCCCGCACGTAGACATGGTGCGCGACTCGCGCCCCTGACTCCCAGTTGTGGGAGCGGCCTTTGTGGGAGCGGCCTAGTGGGAGCGGCCTTGTGTCGCGAAAGGGCCGCAAAGCGGCCCCACGCTTCTACTCCGTGGCTGATATTACTGGGGCTGCTATGCAGCCCTTTCCCCCGTGCGGCGCCCCACCAAGGCCGCTCCCACAGGGATCGTGAAAATTTCAAGCACCAAGAAACCTGTACATCCATCCAGATAAAACTTGCCTCCGCGCCCCTGGTTGCGCATCCTAGTGCTCATCATTCCCCGATGAAGCGTTCCCGGCCATGCGCCTGTTCCTCTGCGAAAAACCCTCCCAGGCAAAAGACATCGCCAAAGTGCTCGGCGCCACCCGCAAGGGCGACGGCTGCTGGCAAGGCACCGGCGTCTGCGTCACCTGGTGCATCGGCCACCTGCTGGAAACCGCCCCGCCCGACAGCTACGACGAACGCTACAAGCGCTGGAACCTGGCCGACCTGCCGATCATTCCTGACAAGTGGAAAATGCTGGTCAAACCCAAGACCGCCAGCCAGTTCAAGGCGGTTAAGCGCCTGCTTGGCGAAGCGCGCGAGCTGGTAATTGCCACCGACGCCGACCGTGAAGGGGAAATGATCGCCCGTGAGCTGGTCGAGCATTGTCGCTACCGTGGCCCGGTGCAGCGCCTGTGGCTGTCGGCGCTGGACGACGCCTCCATCCGCAAGGCCCTGGCGCGCCTGCTGCCCGGCCACGAAACCTTCAACCTGTACCACTCGGCGCTGGGCCGTTCCCGCGCCGACTGGCTGATCGGTATGAACATGAGCCGGCTGTTCACCCTGCTGGGCCGGCAATCCGGCTACCAGGGCGTGCTGCCCGTGGGCCGGGTGCAAACGCCCACCTTGCGCCTGGTGGTTGACCGCGACCGCAGCATCGCGAACTTCGTGCCGGTGCCGTTCTGGGCTATCGACGTGCAGCTGGAACACGCCGGCCAGGGGTTCAACGCGCAATGGCGGGCGCCGGAAGACGCCTGTGACGACCAGGGGCGCTGCCTGAACCAGGCACTGGCGCAACGAGCGGCTGCCGATATCGGCCAGGCCGCCACTGCAAGGGCCATGAAGGTGGCCACCGAGCGCGTGCGCGAAGCAGCGCCATTGCCCTTTGACCTCGGTACCCTGCAAGAGCTGTGCTCGAAAAAATTCGGCCTCGGCGCCCAGGAAACCCTCGACATTGCCCAGGCGCTGTACGAAACCCACAAGCTGATCACCTACCCGCGCAGCGACTGTGGCTATCTGCCGCAAAGCCAGCACGCCGAGGCAGCAGCCATCCTCGCCGCCCTGCAACGGGCCGATGCCAGCCTGGCGCCCCTGCAGCCCTACCTCGAGCCGCAACGCCGCTCGCGGGCCTGGAACGACGCCAAGGTCAGTGCCCACCACGGCATCATCCCCACTGCCGCTGCCAGCGACCCGGCGCGCCTGCCAGCCAAGTACAAGGCGGTGTACACCCTGATCCGCGCCCGCTACCTGGCGCAGTTCCTGCCCAACCACGAGTTCGACCGCACCCAGGCCGACTTCGACTGCGCGGGCCATGCCCTGCGCGCGGTGGGCAAGCAGATCGTCGAACCGGGCTGGCGCCGCGCGCTACCCGAGGCGCTGACCCCAACCAAAGGCCGTGAGGCACCACCCGCCCAAGTACTGCCAATGCTGCGCGAAGGCCAGGACTGCAACGTGCAGGGCTTGCAGCTGAAAGACCTATGGACCCAGCCGCCCAAGCCGTTTACCGAAGGCGACCTGATCAAGGCGATGAAGAACGTGGCCAAGCTGGTCGACGACCCACGGCTGAAACAGAAGCTCAAGGAAACCACCGGTATCGGCACCGAAGCCACCCGCGCCAGCATCATCCAAGGCCTGCTCGATCGCGGTTATCTGGTGAAGAACGGCAAGGCACTGTCGGCCACGCCAGCAGCGTTCAGCCTGATCGATGCCGTACCGCGCGCCATCGCTGATCCGGGCACCACGGCCATCTGGGAGCAGGCGCTGGACATGGTGCAGAGCGGCGAGATGAGCCTGGAAGAGTTCGTCGCCCGGCAGTCGGCATGGATGGGCAAGCTGGTAGAACGTTGCCAGGGTATGCGCATGACCATCAGCGGGCCTGCAGCCGGGGCGGCACCGCCGTGGAAAAAGAAGCGCCGGGGTGGCGGGAGAAGCAAAGCGGCCGGGGGCAAAGCAGCGGCTGGCAAGCCAAGGCAGCCGCGGAAAAAAGCGGCAACCTGAATGTTTGCAGTGTCAGTACCGGCCCGTTTTGTCCGAGGTTGGTCCCAATCAATCACCTCCCGCACAAGCAGGCTGACACTGACAACCTAAGGGACGAGGGCTTATCATGCCCGTTTATCTGTCCATTTGCCGCACCCCGGCCTTTCAGCTTGAAGCCTCCCATGCCCTTCGAACTCACCGTAGAACCCCTCACCCTGCTGATTCTGGCCCTGGTCGCCTTCGTCGCCGGTTTCATCGATGCCATCGCCGGTGGCGGCGGCCTGCTCACCACCCCGGCGCTGCTCACCGCCGGCATGCCGCCACACCTGGTGCTGGGCACCAACAAGCTCAGCTCCACCTTCGGCTCGGCCACCGCCAGCTTCACCTACTACAAGCGCAAGCTGTTCCACCCGGCGCAGTGGCGGCCGGCGCTGTTGGCCACCCTGGTCGGGGCATTGATCGGCGCCGTAGTGGCCCACTACATGCCAGCCGAATGGCTGAACAAGATGCTGCCGGTCATCGTCTTCGCCTGTGGCGTGTACCTGCTGTTCGGCGGCACGCCCAAGGCACCGCTGGACGTCGATGCCCCGATCAGAAAAAAATGGCAGGCGCCGCAGGGCTTTACCCTGGGTTTCTATGACGGCGTGGCCGGCCCCGGCACCGGGGCGTTCTGGACGGTCAGCACCCTGCTGCTGTACCCCATCGACCTGGTTCGCGCCAGCGGCGTGGCGCGCAGCATGAACTTCGTCAGCAACATCGCGGCGCTGACGGTGTTCATCATTTCCGGGCAGGTCGACTACATCGTCGGCCTGTGCATGGGCTTGTCGGTGATGGTCGGCGCCTTCTTTGGCGCACGCACGGCGATCAGCGGCGGCAGCAAGTTCATCCGCCCGGTGTTCATCACCGTGGTGCTGGCGTTGACCGTGCGCCTAGCGTGGCAGCACTGGTTCGGGCAGGCCTAAGCGGCGAGCGACATAGAGGTCGATCAGGTAGCGCGCAATAGAGCGCCCAGCCGGCAGCGGCGGCAGGTCGTGCACGCTGAACCACTGGGCGTCCTCGATCTCGTCCGGCTGCATGACGATCTCGCCACCCGCGTATTCGGCATGGAAGCCCAGCATCATCGAGTGCGGGAACGGCCAGCACTGGCTGCCGACGTACTGGATGTTCTGCACCTCTACCGCCACTTCTTCACGCACTTCGCGCACCAGGCAGTCCTCGGCCGACTCGCCCGGCTCGGCAAAGCCTGCCAGGGTGCTGTACACCCCCGTGACGAAGCGCGGCGAGCGTGCCAGCAGGATTTCGTCGCCACGGGTCACCAGCACGATCATGCTCGGCGAAATACGCGGGTAGCTGCGCAGGTCGCAAGGCTGGCAGTACATCGCGCGCTCCCAGCGGATTTGTGTCATCGCCTGCCCGCAACTGCCGCAGAAACGGTGCTCGCGAGCCCAGGTGCCGATCTGTGCGGCATAACCCAGAACCATGTAGGTGTCGAAGTCACCCTCCAGCATGAACGCCCGCAGGCCGCGCCAGTTGCAACCGGGCACGTCGCTGGCAGCGCGCAGTTCCAGCAGGAACACAGGCTGGCCGTCGAAGTGGCCAATGCCGTGTTCGCACAGCACATCCAGGCCCTGGCGCTTGAGCCAGTCACGAGGGAACAGCGCGCCGTTGGCGTCGTGCAGAAACCCTTCCGGGCTGCGCGCCACGGCCAGCCCGCCGGTGATCTGAGGGTCGAGTACTGCGGTAGTCCAGCGTGCTGACATCTCGGGTTTCCTTTACTGCGCGTGCGCCGGCCCGATCAGTCGGCGAACGTCGGTTTCTGTTTGCTCATGTGCGCGGCCACAGCCACGCGCAGGTCTTCGGACTGCAGCATCGCGGCGTTCCACGTGGCGATGTAGTCCAGGCCATCGTCGATGCGGTGGTCGCGCATGTAGCTGAGCATTTCCTTGGTGCCCGCCACCGCGATCGGCGATTTTGCAGCAATCTGGCGGGCGATGGCAAAAACCCCGTCCAGCAGCGCGGCGTGGTCATCATAGACCCGGTTCACCAGGCCGATGCGCAGCGCCTCGTCCGCCGCGACATTGCGCCCGGTGAACGCCAGCTCACGCATCATGCCGTCGCCGATGATACGTGGCAAACGTTGCAGCGTGCCGACATCGGCGGCCATGCCCATGTCGATTTCCTTGATCGAGAATTGCGCGTCACTGCTGCAGTAACGCATGTCACAGGCCGAGATCAGGTCGATGGCGCCACCGATGCAATAGCCCTGCACCGCGGCCAGTACCGGTTTGCGGCAGCTGTCCACGGCGGTGAACGAGGCTTGCAGGCGCTGTATGGTCTTGCGCAGGAAGCGCGCATTGCGGCCCACGTCCTTGCCCATCTCCCCGGCCAGCGAGGCCAGCATCATCAGGTCGATACCGGCCGAGAAGTGCTTGCCGGCACCACTGATGACCACCGCACGCACGGCGTAGGTGTCGTCGATCCACTGGAAGATATCGACGATCTCTTCCCAGAAGGCCGCGTTCATCGCGTTGACCTTCTCCGGGCGGTTGATCTGAACGTGGGCGATGCTATCGGTCAGCTCGACCTTGAATGCGGTGTATTCGGTCACGAACGGAACTCCTAGGGTTGGATGGTTCACCATCGTGGATGGTAACCCAGCTGGAGCAGACAATGGTTTGCGCATACAACTTTTGCCCCGCCGCGGGATCGAACCCCAGGTAAGCACTCATCCGTTTCAAGGAGATCAACCATGGCGCTACGCACCACGCTGCTGCTTTCCTGCATGACCCTTGCCTTGCTCGGCTGCGCCGGCAACGACCACCCTGCACCGCCGCGCACCCAGCAGGTGGACCTGCAACGCTACCAGGGCACCTGGTACGAACTGGCGCGGCTGCCGATGTTCTTCCAGCGTAATTGCGTACAGTCCGAGGCTCATTATGGGCTACGCGCCGATGGCCGTATCGACGTGACCAACCGCTGCAAGGAAAAGGACGGTGAGGTGAACGAAGCCAAAGGCATCGCTGAAGCCCAGCAGCCGGGCAGGACTGACAAATTGTGGGTACGCTTCGACAACTGGTTCAGCCGCCTGGCCCCTGGCCTGACCAAGGGTGAGTACTGGGTGCTGTACCACGACAAGGATTACCGCGTGGCACTGGTCGGCCACCCCAACCGTGAGTACCTGTGGCTGCTGTCGCGCACCCCTGCGGTCACCGACCAGCAGCGCGAACAGTTGCTGAACATTGCCCGCGAGCAAGGCTACGACACCAGCAAGCTGGTCTGGCGGCAGGCTGACTAGCGGGCAATCGACGGCCTCCGGCAATCCGGCTAAGGTGTGCGGCGTTGTTCGTCTCGAAGGAACGAGGCCCTGCGTATTGCGCGATTTTGCGCGACTGGACTGGCACAAGGAGCCGCAACATGGACCTGCTGTTTCTCGGTACCTCCGCCGGGGTGCCGACCAAAGCCCGCAACGTCAGCGCCACCGCCGTAGTCGAAGCCAGTGGTAGCCACTGGTACCTGGTCGACTGCGGCGAGGGCACCCAGCACCAACTGTTGCACACGCCGCTGTCGGTTCGCGACCTGCAGGCGGTCTTCATTACCCACGTTCATGGTGACCATTGTTTTGGCCTGCCCGGGCTGCTCGCCAGTGCCGGCATGAGTGGCCGTAACCAACCGCTGGATATCGTCTTGCCTGCCGCGCTGCATGGCTGGCTACGCCAAGGCCTGGCCGCCAGTGATACCTTCCTGCCGTTCGAGCTGCGCCTGCTGGCCGTGGAAGATTGGCAGGGCTGGCGCAACCAGACCCTGCAGGTTGCAGCGGTGCGCTTGTCGCACCGGGTGCCGAGCGTAGGTTTCGTGTTTACCGAACTCAACCCTGAACCCCGCCTGGACACCCTGCGCCTGGAGGCTGAGGGCATACCGCGTGGCCCGATGTGGGGCGAGCTGGCCAAGGGGCGTACCGTGCAATTCGGCGAGCAGCTGCTGCATGGCAATGAATACCTGCGTGGCTCGCGCCCGCCCCGGCGGATTATCGTGTGTGGTGACAATGACAACCCGCAATTGCTCGCCGACGCCGCCCGTGGCGCCGATGTGCTGGTGCATGAGGCAACCTTCACGCAGGCGGTGGTGGAGCGGACCGGGGTCACCTTTGGGCACAGCACTGCGGCGGCAGTGGCGCGCTTTGCCGAGGCGGCAGGCGTGCGCAACCTGGTGCTGACGCACTTCAGTGCCCGCTATCAGAGCGACCCAAGGCGCAGCCCGAGCATCAACGACGTGCGTGATGAGGCACTGGCCCACTACCGCGGCCGGCTGGTGCTGGCGCAGGACCTGCAGCGCTATCACATCGGCCGTGACGGCTACCTGGAACCAGCCCAGTAGGAGATAACACAGCACTACGGGCTGCGCTGTCGCGCAGAGAACTGAATTCGTAAGCGCGACGCGGCCTGTGTGGGAGCGGGCGCGCCCGCGAAGAATCCAGCGCGGTGGCTGGCACCGGCTACGCCGGTGTTCGCGGGTGAACCCGGTCCTACAAACGGACGGTGTGGCTCCGCCGATCTATGGCCAAACACGACCAGTGAAGGAGCGGCCCTTACGCCTGATCAAGCTGCCAGGCGGCCGCTGGCAATCGCCTGCGAAGCAGCCAGCATCGCCCGCAACAACACCGCACAACCCGCCGCCAGGTCATCGGGTGCGGCGTTTTCGATTTCGTTGTGGCTGATGCCGTTCTCGCACGGTACGAAAATCATCCCGGCCGGCCCCAGCTCGGCAAGGAAGATCGCGTCATGCCCTGCCCCGCTGACGATGTCCATGTGCGGCAACCCCAGGGCCTTGGCCGAATCGCGCACGGCATCGACACAGCCCTTGTCAAAGTACAATGCCGGGAAGTCCGCCGTGGGCACCAGTTCGTGGCTCAGGCCATGCTTGGCGCAGGTCGCCTCGATGACCCCTCGTACCTCGGCGATCATCGCATCCAGTTGCTCGCCCTCAAGGTGACGGAAGTCCAGGGTCATGCGCACTTCGCCAGGGATTACGTTGCGTGAGCCCGGGTAGGCCTGCAAGCAACCCACCGTGCCGCAGGCATGCGGCTGGTGGCCGAGGGCTGTGCGGTTGACCGCTTCGACCACCGCTGCGGCACCCACCAGGGCATCCTTGCGCAGGTGCATGGGGGTGGGGCCGGCATGGGCTTCGACGCCGCGCAGGGTCAGGTCGAACCACTTCTGGCCAAGGGCACCGAGGACCACCCCAATGGTCTTGGCCTGGTCCTCGAGTATCGGCCCTTGCTCGATATGCGCTTCGAAATATGCCCCCACCGGGTGCCCGAGCACCGCACGTGGGCCGGCGTAGCCAATGGCGTTCAACGCCTCGCCCACACTGGTGCCCTGGGCATCGCGCTTGGCCAGGGTTTCTTCCAGGGTGAACTTGCCGGCGAACACACCCGACCCCATCATGCAGGGGGCAAAGCGCGAACCTTCTTCGTTGGTCCACACCACCACCTCCAGCGGTGCTTCGGTTTCCACGCCCAGGTCGTTGAGGGTACGGAGCACTTCCAGCCCGGCCATCACGCCGAAACAGCCGTCGAACTTGCCGCCAGTGGGCTGGGTATCGATATGGCTGCCGGTCATCACCGGTGGCAGCTTGGGGTTACGCCCAGGGCGACGGGCGAAGATATTGCCCACGGCATCGACGCTGACCGTGCAACCGGCCGCCTCGCACCACTGCACGAACAAGTCGCGGGCCTGGCGGTCGAGGTCGGTCAGGGCCAGGCGGCAGACACCCCCCTTGGGCGTGGCGCCGAGGCGGGCCAGGTCCATCAGCGATTGCCAGAGGCGGGCACTGTCGATGTGGTGGGCGGTGGTCTTGAGGATGTCTTGGAAAGGGGTCACGGGTTTCTCCTTCAGGCTTTTTTGTTGTCTGTTCGGGCCTCTTCGCGGGCATGCCCGCTCCCACCAGATCGCCACAGGTTTTCCAGTACTGCGTAGTACCTGTAGGAGCGGGCATGCCCGCGAAGAAGCAGACACGGTCTCAGGGCAAGGGCTTGACCAGCCGCGCCGGGCTGCGCGCCGCCAAGCCGGCGAACACGTAGTACAACGCCGCCCCCAGCAGCGAGCCGGTGAACCAGCCATAGTCGTAGAACCAGCTGAAGCTGCTGTTGCCGATCGCCAGCACCGTCAACCCCACGGGCAGCACGAAGGCGGCGAAGCCAGCCCAGTTCCACGCCGGGTACACGTCGTCGCGGTACAGCCCGGCCAGGTCCAGCTGTTGCCGGCGGATCAGGAAGTAATCCACCACCATGATCCCGGCTATCGGCCCGAGCAGGCTGGAGTAGCCCAGCAACCAATTGGAGTACACGCTTTCCAGGCTCAGGTCGGACACGATCCAGCCCAGTTTCTTCAGCAACTCGTGGCCCATCAGCGCCAGGCCGATGAAGCCGGTCAGCCACACCGCACGGCTGCGCCCGATCAGGCGCGGGGCAATGTTCTGGAAGTCGTTGGTCGGCGACACGATGTTCGCCGCAGTGTTGGTCGACAGGGTGGCGATCACGATCAGCGCCATGGCCAGGGCGACCCAGAACGGGCTGTGGATCTTGCCGATCAGGCTGACCGGGTCGGACACCGTTTCGCCCACCAGCGACGCCGAGGCCGCAGTCAGCACCACGCCCAAGGCCGCGAACAGGAACATGGTCAGCGGCAGGCCAAAGATTTGCCCGAGGATCTGGTCCTTCTGGCTGCGGGCATAGCGGCTGAAATCGGGAATGTTCAGCGACAGCGTGGCCCAGAAGCCGACCATGGCCGTGAGCCCAGCGCAGAAGTAGCTGACCACGCTGGCGCCTTCAGGGCGTTTGGGCGGTTGCGCCAGCAGTTCGGTCATCGACATGTGTGGCAAGGCCCACACCAGCAGGCCCAGCCCAACGGCCACCAGCAGCGGCGCCGAAAGCGTCTCCAGCCACTTGATCGACTCGGCGCCCCGCAGTACCACCCACAGGTTCAGGCACCAGAAGATCATGAACCCGATCACCTCGCCGACACCGCCCAGGGCCTTCCAGCCGTCGAACACCGACCCCAGGAACAGGTGGATGGCCAGCCCGCCGAACAGGGTCTGGATCCCGAACCAGCCGCAGGCCACCACGGCGCGAATCAGGCACGGCACGTTGGAGCCCAGAATGCCGAACGACGAGCGCAGCAGCACCGGAAACGGGATGCCGTACTTGGTGCCGGGGAACGCGTTAAGGGTCAGCGGGATCAGCACGATGATGTTGGCCAGCAGGATCGCCAGCAGCGCCTCGCCAACGCTCAGGCCAAAGTAGGCTGTGAGCACGCCGCCGAGGGTGTAGGTTGGCACGCAGATGGACATGCCTACCCACAGGGCCGTGATGTGCCATTTGTTCCAGGTGCGCTGGTGCACCTTGGTCGGGGCGATGTCGTGGTTGTAGCGCGGGCTGTCGAGAACATCACTGCCCTCGGCCAGCTCGAACAGGCCATCCTGCTCGACCACTTGCGATCTGCTCTGTTGCATGGGCCTTTCTCCAGACTTTTTCGAGTTGTCTGCTCATCGGGCTAATTCGATGGCCGGAGTACACACGCGTATGAGTGCCTTAGAAATCTCGACCAATTTTCTATCTTGTCAAGTTAGTCAAAAACCCTGGAGGGCCCGAATTCAGCGGGCTCTAAATATTTAATTCATTTAAATCAATGATTTAAAAACCACAAAATAAATAGGAAATTTTCTTGCTGAATTCAGGATCAGCATCTAGCCTCGAATCTTGTCAGGCATGACAGGATTAACCCCTGCCCGCCCTGCTTCCGAAAATTCCAAGAACCGGCCAAGACCGGTCAGCCTGCGAGGAAAACGGCATGTCCCTGTTGATCCGTGGCGCCACCGTTGTTACCCACGAAGAGAGTTACCCCGCCGATGTGCTGTGTGCCGATGGCCTGATCCGTGCAGTCGGACCTGGCCTGGAAGCGCCGACCGATTGCGAGATCCTCGACGGCAGCGGGCAATACCTGATGCCGGGCGGCATCGACCCGCACACCCATATGCAATTGCCGTTCATGGGCACCGTGGCCAGCGAAGACTTCTTCAGCGGTACCGCGGCCGGCCTGGCGGGCGGCACCACATCGATCATCGACTTCGTCATTCCCAACCCGCAGCAGTCACTGCTGGAGGCCTTTCACACCTGGCGCGGCTGGGCCCAGAAAAGTGCCAGCGACTATGGCTTCCACGTCGCCGTCACCTGGTGGAGCGAGCAGGTGGCCGAAGAGATGGGCGAACTGGTGGCCAAGCATGGGGTGAACAGCTTCAAGCACTTCATGGCCTACAAGAACGCCATCATGGCGGCCGATGACACCTTGGTGGCCAGCTTCGAGCGCTGCCTGCAGCTAGGTGCAGTGCCCACCGTGCATGCCGAAAATGGCGAGCTGGTGTTCCACCTGCAGAAAAAGCTGCTGGCACAGGGCCTGACCGGGCCGGAAGCGCACCCCCTGTCGCGCCCTTCGCAGGTTGAAGGCGAGGCGGCCAGCCGCGCCATCCGCATTGCCGAAACCCTCGGTACACCGCTGTACCTGGTGCACATTTCCAGCCGCGAGGCGCTGGATGAAATCGCCTATGCGCGGGCCAAGGGCCAACCGGTTTACGGCGAAGTGCTGCCTGGCCACTTGCTGCTGGACGACAGCGTCTACCGTGACCCGGACTGGGCCACAGCCGCCGGCTACGTCATGAGCCCGCCGTTCCGCCCGCGCGAGCACCAGGAGGCGCTGTGGCGCGGCCTGCAGGCGGGCAACCTGCACACCACAGCCACCGACCACTGCTGCTTCTGCGCCGAACAGAAAGCCATGGGCCGGGATGACTTCAGCCGCATCCCCAATGGCACCGCTGGCATCGAAGACCGCATGGCGGTGCTGTGGGATGCCGGGGTCAACAGCGGGCGCCTGTCGATGCACGAGTTCGTGGCACTGACCTCTACCAACACGGCGAAGATCTTCAACCTGTTCCCACGCAAGGGCGCCATCCGCGTAGGGGCCGATGCCGATCTGGTGCTATGGGACCCGCAAGGCACGCGCACCATCTCGGCGCAGACCCACCACCAACGGGTGGACTTCAACATCTTCGAAGGCCGCACTGTACGTGGCGTCCCCAGCCACACCATCAGCCAGGGCAAAGTGGTCTGGGCTGATGGCGACCTGCGCGCCGAGGCGGGCGCGGGGCGCTATGTGGAGCGGCCGGCGTATCCGTCGGTGTATGAGGTGCTGGAGCGTCGGGCCGACCAGCAGCGGCCGACGCCCGTTCAGCGCTGAAGCCATTGGGGCTGCTGCGCAGCCCATCGCGACGCAAGGCCGCTCCTGCAGGAATGCGCGGTCCCTTGTAGGAGCGGCCTTGCGTCGCGATGGGCCGCACAGCGGCCCCCGATCCCACCACAACAGCTGTCGCCTGAACCCTAAAAAAATAGAGAGGCTACAACCGTGATCGACGCCCTGAACCATTTGCCGCGCCCCCGGGCCGGCGCCGACCAATTGGCCGAGTGCTTCAGCGACCTGGCCCCACCCCTCACCGCACGCCAGGCCGCCGTGGAAAGCGCCCGCTGCCTGTATTGCTACGACGCGCCCTGCGTCAACGCGTGCCCCAGCGAAATCGACATCCCGTCATTCATCCACCGCATCAGCGACGAGAACCTGCAAGGCGCTGCCGAACGGATTCTGTCGGCCAACATTCTCGGCGGCAGCTGTGCCCGCGTCTGCCCGACCGAAATCCTGTGCCAGCAAGCGTGTGTGCGCAACAACGCGCAGGAATGCGCCCCGGTACTGATCGGCCAGTTGCAGCGCTACGCCCTGGACAATGCCCAGTTCAGCGACCACCCGTTCCAGCGTTCACCGGCCACGGGCAAGCGCATTGCGGTGGTCGGCGCTGGCCCTGCGGGGCTGGCATGCGCACACCGGCTGGCCATGCATGGCCATGACGTGGTGGTGTTCGAAGCCTGTGACAAGCCAGGTGGCCTCAATGAATACGGCATCGCCCGCTACAAGCTGGTTGACGATTATGCCCAGCGGGAAGTGGCATTCCTGCTGGGCATCGGCGGTATCGAGCTGCGCCATGGCCAGCGCCTGGGGGGCAACCTCAGCCTGGGCGAACTGCGCGACCAATACGATGCGGTGTTCCTTGGCCTGGGCCTGAATGCCGTGCGCCAGCTGGGGCTGGCCGATGAAGAGGCCCCCGGCCTGCTCGCCGCCACCGCTTACATCCGCGAGTTGCGCCAGGCAGACGACCTCAGCCAACTGCCGCTGGCCGAGCGCTGCCTGGTGATCGGTGCTGGCAACACCGCCATCGACATGGCGGTGCAAATGAGCCGCCTGGGTGCCCGCGACGTCAACCTGGTGTACCGCCGTGGCCACGCCGACATGGGGGCCACCGGGCACGAGCAGGACATCGCCAAGGCCAACCAGGTGCGCTTGCACACCTGGGCCCGCCCCGACAGCGTGCTGCTGGATGACACCGGCAACGTACGCGGCATGCTCTTTGCCCGTACCGAATTGGCCGACGGCCGCCTGCGCGACACCGGCGAAACCTTCGAACTGGCCGCCGACGCGATCTTCAAGGCGATCGGCCAGCGTTTCGACGACAGCAGCCTCGCCGACCCTGTGGCCGCACAACTGGCCCGCGACGGTGAGCGCATTCGCGTTGACGTGAACATGCAGACCAGCCTGCCAGGGGTATACGCCGGTGGCGACTGCACCGCGCTGGGCCAGGACCTCACCGTTCAGGCCGTACAACACGGCAAAGTGGCCGCCGAAGCCATCCATGCCCAACTCATGCTCAACGTGGAGGCAGCGTAATGGCCGACTTGTCTATCGTGTTCGCCGGGATCAAGGCCCCCAACCCGTTCTGGCTGGCGTCCGCGCCGCCCACCGACAAAGCCTACAACGTGGTCCGCGCCTTTGAAGCCGGCTGGGGTGGCGTGGTGTGGAAGACCCTTGGCGAAGACCCGGCCGCGGTCAACGTCTCGTCGCGCTACTCGGCCCATTACGGCGCCAACCGCCAGGTGCAGGGCATCAACAACATCGAACTGATCACCGACCGTTCACTGGAAATCAACCTGCGCGAAATCACCCAGGTGAAGAAGGACTGGCCCGACCGCGCGTTGATCGTGTCGCTGATGGTGCCGTGCGAGGAAGCGTCGTGGAAGTTCATCCTGCCGCTGGTGGAAGCCACCGGCGCCGATGGCATCGAGCTGAACTTCGGCTGCCCGCATGGCATGCCGGAGCGCGGCATGGGCGCGGCGGTCGGCCAGGTGCCGGAGTACGTGGAAATGGTCACCCGCTGGTGCAAGCAGCACTGCTCGCTGCCGGTGATCGTCAAGCTGACGCCGAACATCACCGACATCCGCCAATCGGCACGGGCTGCGCATCGCGGCGGGGCCGATGCGGTGTCGCTGATCAACACCATCAACTCGATCACCAGCGTCGACCTTGACCGCATGGTCGCCCACCCCATCGTCGGTGACCAGAGCACGCATGGCGGTTACTGCGGCTCGGCGGTGAAGCCGATCGCCCTGAACATGGTGGCGGAGATTGCCCGTGACCCGGCCACCCATGGCCTGCCGATCTGCGGCATCGGCGGCATCGGCAACTGGCGCGACGCGGCCGAATTCATGGCGCTGGGCAGCGGCGCGGTGCAGGTGTGCACGGCGGCCATGCTGCATGGCTTTCGCATCGTTGAAGACATGAAAGACGGCCTGGCCCGCTGGATGGACCAGCACGGCCACGCCAACATCGAGGCGTTCCGTGGCCAGGCGGTAGGGCATACCACCGATTGGAAGTACCTGGACATCAACTACAAGTCGGTGGCGCATATCGACCAGCAGGCGTGCATCGGTTGCGGTCGCTGCCACATCGCCTGCGAGGACACCTCGCACCAGGCCATCGCCAGTACGCTGAAGGCAGACGGTACGCATGCCTACAGCGTGATCGAGGAAGAATGTGTGGGCTGCAACCTGTGCCAGATCACCTGCCCGGTGGAGAACTGCATCGACATGCAGGCGCAGGACACTGGCAAGCCTTACCTGAACTGGACCCAGGACCCGCGCAACCCCTACCGCGAAGCGAGCTGATGTAGACCGGCGCCTGCCGCACTGGCACGGCCTTTTTGTGGGCAGCAAAAAGACCGTGCGCGGCAGGCATGGCCGGTCACGGCTCCAGGCCAATCCCCCGCAGGATCACACTGGTCACCGTTTGCACCGCACTTTCGAACGCCAGGTCCGACAGTTCATCGCCGCCGTTGAGCAACTGCACCTGGTAACCGAAGTCGGCGTAATGCTGGGTCGAGGCCCAGATCATGTACAGCAGCGCCGAGGGCTCGACCGGCAGAATGCGCCCCTCCTCCACCCAGCGGCGGATCTTCGCCTCCTTCAGCTTGGCCCACGGCACCAGGCTGTCATCCAGGTTGCCCCCCAGCACCGGTGCCCCATGCAGCATTTCCTCGGCCCAGATCTTCGAGCCTAGCGGCCGTGACCGCGAATGCCCCATTTTCGCGCGGATGTAGCTGGTCAGCACCACCCTTGGGTCGTCGAAATTCTCGAAACACAGCGCGTCCTGCTTCCACACATCCAGCAGGTCCTGCAGCACCGCACGGAACAGATCGTCCTTGGTGCTGAAATAGTAATGCAGGTTGGAACGCGGCAGTTCGGCCTGCTCGGCGATATCGCCCATGGAGGTCGCGCCGTAGCCTTTTTCGGCGAACACCTTTTCCGCCGCTTGCAGGATCTTGCCAACGTTGCGCCGGCGAATTTCGATCTTGTGATTGGCCATCAGGCTTGAGCCGTCCACACCGCCAGTTCATGACCGTCCGGGTCAATGAAATGGAAACGCCGCCCCCCGGGGAAGGCAAAGGTCGCGCGGCTGATACTGCCCCCCGCCGCGGTCACGCGCTGCTGCGTGGCTTGCAGGTCATCGGCGTAAAGGATGATCAGCGCCCCCCCCGGGCGCACCGGCTCACCCGCGGTAAAGCCGCCCGTGAGGCGGCCGTCGCTGAATTCGCTGTAGGTTGGCCCGTAGTCGGTGAAGCGCCAGCCGAAAACATGCCCATAGAACGCCTTGCTGCGTGCGATATCGCTGACATTGAACTCGATGTTGTCGATCTGCCGATCCGAACCGCGGATACCCATGGACGCTCCTTGCCGAATGAGATTTGACCTAGTCTACCCCGCTCGGTTGCCGGAGCGTGCACAAATTCGGTGCAGCCGGCTCAATCGCAACTGGCCCGGTCGCGGGCCGGGCAGCGGGCCTGCTGGAGGTTCAGGGCGGTATTGATGATGCCGATATGGCTGAACGCCTGCGGGTAGTTGCCAAGCATCCGCTGGCAGGCCGGGTCGTATTGCTCGGCCAGCAGGCCCACGTCGTTGCACAGGCCTGTCAAACGCTCGTACAACGCTTGCGCTTGCGCCATCCGGCCCAGCAGGATGTAGACGTCGGCCAGCCAGAACGAGCAGACCAGGAACGTACCTTCGCCCGGGGTCAGGCCATCCCCGGCACTGTCACTGTCGTAGCGCATCAGCAACCCGTTTTTCAGCAAGCGTTGCTCGATCTGTTCCAGCGTGCGCAGAAAGCGCGGGTCATCGGCAGGCAGGAAGCCGGTCAGGGCGATCTGCAGCAGGCTGGCGTCCATCTCGTGCGAACCATAGGCCTGAACGAAGAAACTGCCGCTGCTGTCGAGCCCTTGCTCACACACTTCACGGCGGATCTGGTCGGCCACCTGGCGGTAATGCTGGCCATGCTCACGGCCTTCTTCGGTGGTGTCTGCCAAGCCGGCAGCGCGGTCGAACGCCACCCAGGCCATCACCTTGGAATGCACGAACTGCTGGCGGCCGCCGCGCACCTCCCAGATACCCTCGTCCGGCTCGCGCCAGATACGCTCCACATAGGGCAGGATCAGCCGAGAGATGGCGGCGCTACGCGGATGGCGCGGCAAGCCGCCCTTGATTGCCTGGCTCATGGCATCGGCCAGTTCGCCATAGATATCCAGCTGCGCCTGGGCCGACGCGGCATTGCCCACCCGCACCGGTTGCGAGTGCTCGTACCCCGGCAACCAGGGCAAGGTGTATTCCTGCAGGTCGCGCTCGCCACCCAGGCCGTACATGATCTGCATCTGTTCGGGGTTGCCGGCCACCGAGCGCAGCAGCCATTCGCGCCAGGCCTGGGCCTCGTCGAAATAGCCCAGGTTCATGAATGCCAGCAAGGTCATGGTGGCGTCGCGCAGCCAGCAGAAACGGTAATCCCAGTTGCGCTCGCCGCCGAGTTGTTCCGGCAACGACGTGGTGACGGCCGCAACGATGCCGCCAGTGGGGGCATACGTCATGGCTTTCAGGGTGAGTAACGAGCGACGGACCAGTGCGCTGTAGGGGCCTACCTGAGGGCAGCGGTCGGCGAACGCCTGCCAGTGCTCGCAGGTATGGGCCAGGGCCGCGTCGGCATCGCAGCCGGGCTGCACCGGCAGGTGCGAGGGCTGGTGGCGCAGGCTGAACACCTGGCGCTGGCCGGCCGCCACGCGAAAGCGCGCGCCGGTGTGGTGGTCGCGGGCATGGGGCGGTACGGTGCTGCACAGGATCAGGCGGTCGGGGCCGGCCACCGCGCTGAGGGTGAGCGGGTCCAGGCGTTCGACCCATGGCACGCTGCGCCCGTAGTCGAAGCGCATGACCAGGTCCATTTCGAAATTGGTTTCGCCCGAGAGGCCTTCGACGATGCGCACCACGGCGTTGACGTCACCCAGCGGCATGAAATCGAGTACGCGGGCCCGGCCAGTGGCAGTGACCCACGTGGTTTCCAGCACCAGCGTGTCGTTCAGGTACTGCCGGCTGCAGTGCTCGACCGGGTCGCAAGGGGCCAGGCGCCAGCGGCCGTTTTCTTCGCTGCCCAGCAAGGCGGCGAACACCGCCGGGGCGTCGAAGCGTGGCAGGCATAGCCAGTCGAGCGAGCCATCCCGGCTGACCAGGGCGGCGCTGCGGCAATTGCCCAACAGGGCGTAATCTTCTATGTGGGCGGGCATCGCGTTTCCTTAAAGTGGTTGCCTGTGCTGGCCCTTTCGCTTGTCAACCCGCCCCACAGGGCCCCACCGCCCAAGGGGTTGTGCAGCCCCTGTCAGAGGGGGGTCACTCGCGAAGCGGCCGGCACACGCCGAAAAACCTGTTACCCCAATCGGTGCCATTCCCGCTTGTCCCGGCTCAGCAGGTCATTGCCCGCCTCGGGGCCATCTTCACCCGCCGGGTACTCGTGCACCTCGCCCCCCTTGGCCCAGGCGTCGAGGAACGGCTGCACGGCACGCCAGCCGTTCTCGATGTTGTCGGCCCGCTGGAACAGGGTCTGGTCACCGGTCAGGCAGTCATAGATCAAGGTCTCGTAGCCGGTCGCCGGGGTCATCTTGAAGAAGTCCTTGTAGGCAAAGCCCAGCTCGACGTTCTCCATTACCAACTCCGGCCCGGGGCGCTTGGCCTGCAGGTCGAACCACATGCCTTCGTTGGGCTGAATCTGGATTTTCAGGTAGTTGGGTTTGGGCCGCTCCAGCTCCGACTCGCGGAACTGCGCGTACGGTGCCGGCTTGAAACAGATGGCAATCTCGGTGTCACGCACGCTCATGCGCTTGCCGGTACGCAAGTAGAACGGCACCCCCGCCCAGCGCCAGTTATCGATCATCACCTTCAGCGCCACGTAGGTTTCGGTCTGGCTGTCGGGCGCGACGTTGGCCTCCTCGCGGTAGCCGGGCAGGTGCTTGCGCCCCTGCTTGCCGGCGCTGTACTGGCCCCGCACGGAATGCTTCAGCGCCATCTTCGCCGACCACGGGCGGATGGCGCCGATCACCTTGGCCTTTTCGCCGCGCACGGCGTCGGCGCCGAACGCTGCCGGCGGTTCCATGGCAACCATGGCCAGCAGCTGGAACAGGTGGTTGGGCACCATGTCGCGCAAGGCGCCGGTGGCGTCGTAGAAGCCACCCCGCGTCTCGACACCGACGGTTTCCGCGGCGGTGATTTGCACATGGTCGATGTAGTGGTTGTTCCAGAACGACTCGAACAACCCATTGGAGAACCGGCTGACCAGAATGTTCTGCACCGTTTCTTTGCCCAAGTAATGGTCGATACGGTAGATCTGCCGCTCGCCCATCACCTTCAGCAGGCAGGCGTTCAACGCCTCGGCACTGGCCAGGTCGGTGCCGAACGGCTTCTCCACCACGACCCGGCGAAAGCCGCCGGCAGACTCGTCGAGCAAGCCGGCCTCGCCAAGGCGCTGGGCCACTTCAGGGAAGAAACGCGGCGAGGTGGCCAGGTAAAAGATGGCGTTGCCGTGGCTGGTCTTGTCGATGCGCTTGCCCAGCGCCTGGTAAGTGGCCGGGTCGAGGAAATCGCCCGTCTGGTAGTCCAGGCGCTTGGCCAGCCGCGCCCAGAGTTTTTCGTCCAGGCACTGGGCGGCGCCTTCGCCGCCCTTGTCCCGCTCGGCCATGAACGCATGCAGGCGTGCGGCAAACTCCTCGGCCGTGGCAGGGTTGTGGTCAACGCCAACGATGCGCAGGTTGCGGTCGAGCAAACCGTCGCGGCTGAGGTTGTACAGCGCAGGCATGAGCAAGCGCTTGACCAGGTCGCCATTGGCGCCGAACAGAAACAGCGTGCAGGGGGGTGCGGCCGGAGTGCTCTTTTTAGTCATTCGTCTTTTTTCTCGACATGGCCACCGAAGCCCAGGCGCATGGCCGAGAGCACTTTGTCACCGTAGGTGCCCTGCTGCTGACGCGAGCGGAAACGGGCAAACAATGCGCTGGACAGGACCGGTACCGGCACTGCCTGCTCCACGGCGGCATCGATGGTCCAGCGGCCCTCGCCACTGTCGGACACCGAGCCACTGAACTGCGACAGCTGCGGGTCGGCCACCAGCGCATCGGCGGTGAGGTCGAGCAGCCACGAGGTGACCACACTGCCCCGGCGCCATACCTCGGCGATTTCGGCCACATCGAGGTCGAAGCGCTGGTCTTCCGGCAGTTCGTTGCCGCCTTTGCTGCGCAGCAGGTCGAAGCCTTCGGCATAGGCCTGCATCAGGCCGTATTCTATGCCGTTGTGCACCATTTTCACGTAGTGGCCGGCGCCCGGTGGGCCAGCGTGGATATAACCATGCTCGGCGCGCTGGTGTTCGCCGCTGCGGCCATGGGTGCGCGGAATGTCGCCTACACCCGGTGCCAACGCCTTGAACAGCGGCTCCAGGCGCTCGAACACGTCCTTCTCGCCACCGATCATCATGCAGTAGCCGCGGTCCAGGCCCCATACCCCGCCAGAGGTACCTACGTCCAGGTAATGCAGGCCACGCTTGGCCAGCTCGGCGGCGCGGCGCATGTCGTCCTTGTAGAAGGTGTTGCCGCCGTCGATGATGGCATCGCCCGGCTCCAGCAGCTCGGCCAGTTGCGCGATGGTCTGCTCGGTCGGCTCGCCAGCCGGCAGCATCACCCACACCGCGCGTGGCGCTTTCAGTTTTTGCACCAGCGCGCCAAGGTCGTGTGCGCCCTGGGCGCCCTCGCCTTCAAGGCCGGTAACCGCCTCGCGGTTGCGGTCGTGCACCACGGTGCGGTGGCCAGCGCGCATCAGGCGCCTTGCGATATTGCCGCCCATGCGGCCCAGCCCGACGATTCCCAGTTGCATGAGCCGATGCTCCCCTTTCGAAATAGATGACAACAGTCCAGCTGTTCAGGTTAGTCCAGCATGCCGCCCGAGGGTTCAGCGACGAACGGCAAGACCACGATAAACAAAAAAGTTCCCAAGGCTTGTGAAAGAATTCAAAATGCGCCCGCGAGAAGCGTCTACGCTTTGAATTGTCACCAGCCAAAACCGCGAGGTGTGCTCATGGGTACCTTGATGCCTGCAACCCCAACCCAGACCCTCTATGTCTCCGTGCGCCGTGATGAGCTGCGTAAACTCAAAGACGAACGTGACCAATTGCGCCAACAGGTCGCCGAGCTGAACGTGTTGCTGGACCAGGCACGCATCGCGGCTAAAGCCATCGACCTCTGATTTTCCCCCGCCCTCGGTGGGAGTCCTGCGCTCCCACGCTGCAGCCCCAGCCCTCGGAAAAAGTTGAATTGGGAACGATTCGCGTTTAAGGTGCGCGCTTTTCTTCCATCCTTTCGCTTCAGGGGCGCTGCATGGCTATGCATGAAACGGATGCGATCATTCCGCTCGAAGCGCTGTACCACAACGAACGCGGTTGGTTGCACGCCTGGCTGAGGCGTTCGCTGGGCTGTTCGCAGCAGGCGGCAGACCTGGCCCAGGACACCTTCGTACGCCTGCTGGTGCGCAACCAACCGATCAGCGCCCGAGCCCCTCGTGCATTGTTGGCGCGCATCGCCCGTGGCCTGGTGGTGGACCACTGGCGGCGCGATGCCCTGCAACGTGCCTACCTGCAAGCCTTGGCACAACTGCCCGATGCCAGCTACCCCTCACCGGCTGTACGCCACGAAGCACTGCAATGCCTGGAGCGTATCGCGCAGCTGCTCGATGGGCTCAAGCCGGCTGTGCGCGAAGCCTTTCTGCTTTACCAGCTGGCCGGCCTGACGCACGCGCAGGTTGCCGAGCAACTTGGGGTATCCGGGCGTACGGTGGAGCGCCATGTCGCCCAGGCGCTGCTGCACTGCTACCGGGTGTGCTTCGAGTGACGGCCAGCGCAGAGCGCCTGCCGGAAAACATCGTGCGCATGGCCATCGAATGGCAGCTGCGCCTGCGCCGCCAGCCGGGGGATATCGAACTGCTCAAGCAGTGCCAGGCCTGGCGCTTGCGCGATGCCCGCCACGAACTGGCCTGGCGGCGCATGCAGCAGGTCTGCGGGCACTTTCATGCCGAGCCGTTGCCCGGGTCCACTCACACGGCTGCCGTGCTGCGCCAGGCCGAAGTGGACCTGAGCCGCCGGCGTGCCATGAAGCTGCTCGGCCTGGGGCTTGCCGCAGGCAGCGCCACGCTGCTGCTCGCCAACACGCCACAGGCCTGGCGCAGTGACTTTGCCACCGAGGTTGGGCAACGCCGACAGTGGCAGCTGGCGACTGACCTGCAACTGCAGCTCAATACCGACAGTGCCGTGGACGTGAGCCAGCGCGAGGCTCGCTTGCGCAGCGGCGAGTTGCTGGTCGATGGCCATGACTGGCGCGTGCAATGCGCCCATGGGCTGTGCCACGCCAGGCAGGCACGGGCGGCGCTGCGCGAGCGTGAAGGTTACAGTGAACTGCATGTCGAGCACGGCGAAGTGCGGGTGACAACCGCCACCGGTGAGCAGCACGTGGCTGCCGGCCAGGGCCTGGCACTCTACCCTGGCAAGCTCACCCGCCTGGGCCCCGGCCCCCTAAACCCATTCGCATGGGCGCGCGGCTTGCTGGTGGTCGACGACATCCGCCTGGCCGATTTCCTTTTCGAAGCAGGGCGTTACCGCCGCGGTTGGCTGCACTGCCAACCGCGCCTCGCCGACCTGCGCCTGTCCGGCGTCTTCCGCCTGGACCAGCCAGACGTTCTGCTCGGCAACCTCACCCACCTGCTGCCGGTGCGCGTTGAGCAACGTACACGCTGGTGGGTGCGCGTGGTGGCGCAGGCTTGAAAAAAAATGGCGGACTTTGCCGTTTGATCCGGTTAGGGCAGATCACTCCCTGAATGGACCCTCGCATGTTACCTGTCCGCCTGCCCTTCCCCTCTCGCCCCTTGTCCCGCGCCGTGTGCCTGGCGCTGTCGCTGCTGGCTGCCAGCAGCCATGCCGCGCCGGCCACCGCGCCGAGCGTACCGGCAGGCCCATTGGGGCAGGCCTTGAGCCGCTTTGCCGAGCGCTCGGGTATCACCCTGTCGTTCTCGCCGGCAGCCGTCCAGGGCTTGAACAGCCCAGGCCTTGCCGGCGGAGGTTCCCTGGATGACGGCCTGGCGCAACTGCTCGAGGGCAGCGGCCTGGTGCCGCAAAAAACCAGCTCGGGCTATGTGGTGCTGCCCGCGCACGAGGATACCGGCCTGCAACTGGAGCCGATCAGCATCGATGCCAGCGCCTCGCAAAGCGCTTTCGCCCCCGTACCCGGTTATTTCGCCAGCAATGCAAGCAGCGCGACCAAGACGGACCGCCCGATCCTGGAGACCGCGCAAAGCGTCAGTGTGGTAACCGCCGAACAGATGGCCGACCGAAAGGTTGATCGCGTCGAGGATGCCGTCGCCTATACCGCTGGCGTGCGGGTGGGGGCCTCGGGGCTGGACCCACGCTTCGACACCATCAGCGTCCGCGGTTTCGACACCACCATGGCTGCCGACTTCCTCGACGGCCTGCGCCAGCCCGGCAGCGGCTGGCTATCGCTGTACCAGACCGAGGCCTATGGCCTGGAACGCATCGAGGTACTCAAGGGCCCGTCGTCGGTGATGTACGGGCAAATCAGCCCGGGTGGCATGATCAACCGCGTGAGCAAGCGCCCGAGCCTGCAGGCTCGCAACGAAGTGCAGGTGCAGGCAGGCAACTACAACCACCAGCAAGGCCAGTTCGACCTGGGCGGCAAGCTGGACCCGGCAGGCGATGTGCTGTACCGGGTGGTCGGGGTTTACCGCGATGCCGAGAACTACATCGAGCAGTTGAACAACGATGTGCGCATGATCGCCCCTTCGCTCACCTGGCAGCTCGACCCGGACACCAGCCTGACCTTGCTGGCGCGCTACCAGGAACGCGAAACCGCCGCTTCGCCAATGCTGTACCAACAAGGCAAGCACCTGACCAACTTCTGGCAAGGCGACGAATACTTCGACAAGCTGCAGCAACGGCAATGGACTTTCGGCTACGAATTCGAGCATGCCTTCAACGACACGTTCAGCGTGCAGCAGAACCTGCGCTACGGCCAGGTCGACACCACCAACCAGTACCTGCAACCCTACCAGGAGCGTGAGGGGCACATCCTCGACCGCTATGCGGTGGGGGTATACGAAGACATGTCGACACTGTCGGCGGACACCCGCCTGGTCAGCCGTTTCGATACCGGTGCGCTGCACCACACCCTGCTGACCGGCCTGGACTATGGCTGGATCGACACCTCGCTGCTGTATGCCAGTGGCCCGGCACCTTCGATCGACCGCTTCGCCCCCGACTACCACCAGCCTGTGGCCAGGCCCGGCACGCCGTTGGCAGACGAAGACGGCCTGGAACAACGCACCGGCCTGTACCTGCAGGACCAGGTGGACCTGGGCCAATGGCGCCTGTCGGCCGGCCTGCGCCGCGACGTGGTGCATGTGCGCCGCAGTGACAACCTCAGCGGCATCAACCGCAAGACCAGCGATTCGGCCACCACGGGCTCGGTCGGCGTGCTTTACCTGTTCGACAACGGCATCGCACCTTATGCCAGCTACGCCACCTCGTTCCAGCCGCAAAGCGGCAGTGGTGCGTACAAGCCGACCGAGGGTGAACAGTACGAAGCGGGCTTGAAGTACCAACCGCCCGGCAGCACGACCCTGCTGACCGCCTCGCTTTACCACCTGACCCAGAAGAACGTGCTGACCCGCGACCTGGCCAACCCGATCAACAGTATTGCCACCGGTGAGCAAGTGTCCAGGGGCCTGGAACTGGAGGCAGTGGCGGACCTGGGCGAGCGGCTGAAGATGACTGCCAGTTACAGCTACAACAACGCCAAAGTCACCCGAAGCAACGATGGCAACGAAGGCAAGCAGCCGCTCGACGTTCCGCGCCACCTGGCCTCGCTGTGGCTCGACTACCGCCTGCCGCTGGGCCTGGGGGTGTCAGGTGGCGCACGTTACACCGCCAGCAACTACGGCGACGCCCAGAACACCGTGAAGAACGAGGGCTACACCCTGGTCGATGCCGGCGTGCACTACGACTTCGGCGGTGGCCTGGACGGCGTGCGCCTGGCCTTGAATGCCCGCAACCTGTTCGACAAGCGTTACATCAACTGCCAGCAAGGCTATTGCTACCGGGGTGAAGCGCGCAGCGTGGTCACCAGCCTGAGCTACCGCTGGTAAGGGGGCTACGCATGCTACGCACACTGTTTGCCGGGCTGGCGGCGCTGCTGCTCGCCCAGGTTGCCCATGCGCAGCCGGTGGCCCTGGATGGCACCGAGCAATGGACGATGAAAAGCGCCGCAGGGCGGGAATACCGGATCATGATCAGCCTGCCGGAGGGCGATGTACCGTGGACCGGCGGCTACCCGGTGATCTACCTGCTGGACGGCAACGCCTACTTCCCGGCGTTTCACGCGGCCAAGCGCGCGCAGGAGCGCCTGCGCGGGTCGGTCCTGGTCGCAATAGGCTACCCAAGCGCGACGCCGCTGGATTTCGAACGGCGCGCGTTCGACTTGTCACCGCCACAGCCGCCGGAACGGAACACCCCGCCACAAGGCGGTCAGGACCTGTTTCTCGACTTCATCGAACAGCGTCTGATGCCCAGGGTGAATGCGCGCTTCAAGGTCGATCAGGACCAACGCAGCCTGGTCGGGCATTCGTTTGCCGGCATGTTCGGCGTCTACACCTTGTTCACCCGCCCACAGCTGTTCCAGCATGTGGTCGCCATCAGCCCCAGCTTGTGGTGGCGGGACCGCTACCTGTTGGCGCATGAACGGGCATTCAGCCAAAAGGCGCATGCCGGGCAGCTGGTGCTGACCCATAGCAGCCTGACCTTGCTGATGGGTGACCGCGAAATGGCACAGGAGATTCAGGATGCCCGGGCCTTGCAAACCAGGCTTGAGGCGTTGTCGCAATATGGGCTGCGCAGTGACTTCCAGCTCGAAGCCGGCGAGGACCACATGTCGATGCCGTTCCGCGTCGCTGCCCGTGTGCTGGATGAGCTGATGAGCACGCGCAGGTTCTGAGCGCCTTTGCGAACCTGTGAGGTAGAGCGCCGCAGCGCGGCGGCGGCGCTCCTTCCCGCAAGCACCGTAAAACCCGAATGCTCCACTGGACCACCCCATCCATTACCATTGGCTACCAACGCCCCCACATCAGGTTCAGCGAACATGGCCTTCTCCAGCGAATCCCTGGCAATCTTCCTCGCAGTACTGGATGCCGGCTCGTTCTCCGCCGCCGCCCGCAAGCTGGGGCGGGTGCCGTCCGCGGTGAGCATGGCAATCGCTCAACTCGAGGCCGAACTGGACCTGCCGCTGTTCGACCGGGCAACGCGCAAGGCCCTGCCCACCAGCGCCGCCCTGGCCCTGGAGCCTCAAGCCAGGCAAGTGATCTGCCAGCTCAATCTGCTCGACGCCCAGGCCTTGCAATTGCACCAGGGCCTGGAGAAACGCCTGACCATCGCCATGGCGCCCGAACTGCAGACCGGGCGCTGGAGCCAGCCACTGGAAACCCTCGCCCAGGCGTTTCCCAGCCTGGAAGTGGAAGTGCGCTCGGCCACCCAGACCGAGGCCATTCGCCTGCTGCACGAAGGCAGCGTGCAACTGGCACTGGTGTTCGAGCGGCCAGGCATCGATGAGCGCGAGTCATTCCTCGAAGCCGGTAGCCAGCTGCTGGTTGCGGTGGCCTCGCCGCGCCATCCGGCCGGGCAGAACAGCGGCACGCCGCTGCCCGAAGAAGCCTTCGCCGAGCAACGGCAAATCATCGTGGCTTCGGGCAAGCCCACCGGCTCAGACCCGCGCATGGTGCTGTCGCGGCGCATCTGGCTGACCGACAGCTACCTGGCCACCCTGGATCTGGTGCAGTCCGGGCTGGGTTGGGCATACCTGCCACAACCCCTGGTGGAACCGCTGATTGCATCCGGCGCGCTGGCCGAAGTGCGCTTCGACAACATGGCCAGCCGCCTGCGCTTGTGGGTGGACATCATCTGGCTCAAGGCACGCCCCTTGGGCCTGGGCGCCCGCCGTTATCTGGACGTCATGCGCCAGTGCTTCGAGGCAGAGCCGCCCAGGGCCTGAACGGCGCTCGCCCAGCGCCGGGCAGGCCAAGGGGTGCCGGCGGCACGGTGCGGCCTGATTCAAAAAAAAAGAAAATTCTTACAGCCCGCTAAGACTCCAGTAACTGCCCACTGAAGCGATTCCTCGCTAGATTCGCGCTCGCCATCCAGAAGAAAAGGAACTTCTCATGTCGAGCCAAGCCGCACGCGGCTACCAGCAGTCGGTGGATGACTTCGCGCACCGGCACCGCCACCCCGATGAAGCCTTTTACCTGCTGCTGGCCCCCTTCGCTGGCTGCCAGAGCGGGCACCCGCTGGACATCGCCATGCTGGCCAAGGCGCTGGGCAGTGACGCCGTAACGCGCATCGACAGCAGCGGCCTGGTGCAGGCCCCTGAACGCTGGCCTGCGCTGGTGCGGCTGGCCCGCCCCGGCCAGGCGTGCGGCGCTCTGGCCGCATTGAGCGCAACCTACGCCGCCCGTGAGGCTACGGCCACCTGGCACTACGTGTGTGCCTGGCTGCTCAGCGATCAACCCGCCGAAGCCATTGCCCGGCATATCAGCCAGCAGTGCCATGTGCTGCATCAGCCCGCCCCGCATGGCATCACGGCCTGGTACGAACCCGTGAGGCTGGCGTTGCTGCGCGTCACCCTGAACAATGCTGGCGCAGTACTCGGGCCGATTCGCAGCTGGCTGCATCCCGATGGTTGCGGCAGTTGCACGGTGCTCGAACGGCCATCGCCGGCTGGCGAGCTGCGCATCACCCGTGAAGTCCGCGCAACCCAGAACGTCGCGCCACAGATCATTCAACTGCTCAGTGCCTGGCATCGCCTGGCGACCGCGCAAACTGGCGCCACCCGTGGCCAATGCCCAGGCTCATCCGGCTTGCCGGCCAACGCGCCCGTCCATGTCATGAACCTGATGATCAGGGCCTTCAAGCAGGGCCTGCGCGACCGTGGCGATATCCAGTGCATGTGCCTGCACCTGCTCATGGTCCACCCGTTGCTGCTGCAGCACCCGACCATCCAGCGCGACGTGGCACAGGCGGTGGCTGGCCAGCAACGCCTGGCCGCCTGCTTCGCCCGCTACGGCGACAGTGCCTGGGCACGCATCGTTGCCGACCTGCCGCAGGCAGGAGGCTACTCATGAGCATCAGTGCAACCATCCATGCCGCCATGCAGGAAGAAATCCCCAACAGCCACGGCGGCTGCAACGCCTGCGGGCGTATTGGCCTGCCCATCCTGCTGCTGCGCGAGGCCTATGCCCCGCGCCCCGATGCCGGGCACCTGTTTCGCTGGGCCAGTGACAGCGAAATCACCTACCACCCGATGCACACCGACCAGCTCCGCCTGTTGCGCCAGGGCTACGTTTACGTTCTGCTCGACCAGGCCACCTGGCAGGCCTACGCAGTGGCGGCCGATGCCACCTTGCAGCGGTTTCCGGTATCGCAGATGCCGCTGGGGCCGCCCAGGCCATTGCCCAAATGGTGTGCCACCGCAGGCCATGACGTCATCGCCTCGTTCATCAACATCGACACGTCGCTGTACCGCACCGCCTGGGTTGCCTTCGCCAACGATCCGTGGCCGCGCACCGTGCTCGACCGCTACCGCAAAGGCATCGCCCAGTCAGACCCGGCCACCCTCGCCCGCTTCGTCGAAGTCGACCTGCACCGTGCACGCAACGACCCCGCCAGCCTCGGCATCGCCATGACCGACAGTTTCCGCTTCGGCATGGAGGGCGTGCTCGAGTTCTCCACCTTTTCATCGGCCCGGTTCACGAGTGCTCACGGCTTCTACAGCCGTTTGGGTCGGTGGTCCGAAACCCACAACTATCTGCGTACCGTCATTGCTCGGGAACAATTGCCAAACGGTGTGCTGGCGCTGACCTTGCCCGACCCCGTCGGCATGGTGGTGGAACTGAACGCCCAGCGCACAGGTTGGGTCCAGGCCATGCAGGCATGGCGCGCGCAGCCGCAGCGGCACTTCGAGTACTTCACCTCCCAGGCGCTGCTGGGCATCCAGCAACTGCATGCTGCCACGGCCGCCGCACAGGGCGCCGAGGCAGCTGAGCGTGAGGCACGCCAGGTCGAACAGTGGAACGACAGCCCCGTCGGCATCAAGGCGCACCTGCCGCCAGTGGATATCGCAAGGCAGACCCGCCGCAACACCGCTCGCAACCAGGAGCAGGCCCGGGACCGCTTGCAAGCGCGCTACGACGAAAGCGCCCGCGCGGCGTTCCAGGCTGGCTACGACCGTGAACTGAACCACTGGCAGTCGATGATCGACCAGGTTGGCCAGCTGTACGCGCTGCACTACGCCCAGCCGGCGTTTCACCAGATCGGTCGCTTCGACTACGACGCTGCCGACCCGGTCTCGGTCGAGTACTTCATCCAGATGATGGCCGACTGCCTAGCCGGGGGCCCTAGCGAACTGATGCCCGAGGAAGGTCAGCCGCTGGGTATGACGCAGCTCGTCTGGCAGCACCTGCTGGAAGACGAGCACAGCTTGTTGTACCAGGCGCTGATGGCCAGGAACCAGACGCTGCTGCAGCGCGTGATCGGCGGCTTGTCAGGCGACGACTTCGGCAAGGTCTACGACATCATCAAAGCCCTCGCTGGCACCCCCGAGGGCCAGTTGCTGATGGTCAAGCCGCTGCAGGATGCCGTCGGTCAACTGCTGGCCGCGACCACCAGCGCAGGGAATACGCTCGCCCAGCACCTCAGCGAACGCAGCCGCACCCTGGTCGGCCATGTGCACCGGGCGGCTTTCGCGCTGTATGCCGGGCAGCACGTAACCCCGCTGCGCGTTTCATTGACTGTCGGCGAGTACCTGAGCGTGCTCGACGAGGCCCTGCGAATCCGTACCGATGCATTTCTGCAGCAGGTCGACCAGCAGTTCCGCGACCCTGTGGGGCGCAAGGTCCGCGCCATGGTGCTGAGCGGCGCAATCAATATCGCCGCGGTCGGTAACCGCAACCAGATGATCGACGTGGTGCTGTGGACCTTCGAGAGCGCCGAGCAATTACAGGCACGGTTGGTCCAGCTGAAAACGTCGACGGCCGAAGGTTTCGGCGCGCTGGTGCGCACTGTGGCGATCGGTGCAGCCTCGGTAAAGGCACAGGTGTCTGCCGGGCTGCAGATCAGTTCGATGGCGGCGCAAAGCGTGGCCAGCGATGCAATGCGTAGCCTGCGGGATGCGGCGACCGGTACGGGCAGCGTCGGCCTGCTGCTTGCGCTGGGCGGGCTGTGGTTTCAGCAGGACAGCCTGCGTAGAAACTACCGGGCGTTACAGCAGACCCATCAGCACAACCCCGAGGCGCAGGCGGCGGTCTGGTCTTCATCGCTGGGGGTGCTGGGTGCCAGTGTTGAGGCCGCAGGACTGGTTGTTGCGCAGGTATTCGCACGTACACAGCGCCCTGGGCAGATACTAACGGCGGGTTTGGGCATCAGTATGGCGCGGTACGGCGGCGGCATCGCGGCGATGGCTGGTGTTATGGATGCCGTGCAGTACTGGAATGCCGGCCTTCGAACTGGCCGTGAAGGTGATGAGTCAGCGAGCTTCAACTATATGGGCGCAGCCGGAGCAGCTGCTGTCTCTGCTAGCTTAGGCATTTATACTGCCTTATTGGGAGCCCCTTTTCTCATCGTCTTAGGCAGTATGGTTTTAATTGGACTGGCGGCCTACACGCTGGCGACGATCGCCAACAACCATGAGTCCTCATTGCTGGAGTTGTGGGCCCGACATAGTAAATGGGGAAAGCCAGAGGGGCATCGACGCTGGATCGACGAACAGGACCTTAGCAACGCGGTAAGGGCATTCAATGCAGCAGTCATTGGTCTACATGCTTACGTGTCGATCAGAACGAGGTTCCAATCCTCTCACACCGCACAAACGCCACATTCAGCAGGGGCACTGCTCAATGACGGAAATTCTGTTGCAACGGGTTTTTATCTCGACGTAGATCTTAGGCTGCCGAGTGCCACCTCCGAACTTACGAAATACGAATGGCATCTCGCAATTATCCCAGCAGGTGTTGATCGACAACGCTGTATCGCTGCCTATAGCTCGGATACTGGTAAAATCGAACACATCCCAAGTGATTTGGGCGGCGTTCTCGCTGACTTTGGAAGCCTAGATAAATACTTTACTCTCAAATCCATCTACAGAACAATTCACATTACTGGTTCACTCCCGCTTCTGGACAACCACAACATAGAGAAAGTTGAGTTGACGCTCGCCTACTGGCCTAACAGAAACGATAAATCGAGCTACGCTAAAGTGGTGATAATCGAGAACAAAATGAATTCAGCCTGGAGCATATTTTAATGTCTCGCCCGCTGCTGAACCCTCCTTGCAAAGGCTGGAAGGAAGACCTTCCATTGCCAGACACCTCAAACACAACTGCGCCTGGCTTAAGTTATCAATCTCCTAATCACCAAGATATGACCTATCTCGAAATAGCTAGGCCTTTGGGCGGAGCCAGGGAATTGATGTTATTTTTTTCACTTCCTATGATTATCTTCACTGCCACCTTCCCTCTTAATATAATACAGATTTCTGAACTTCTTGATTCTGAGCTCATACTTATTAGCGTCTTGCTGCTAGCCGGCGGAATATGGGCATCTGCCTTCTTCATTCGCATTAGCCTATCCCCCCCTCGCGACGAGCCTATTCGCTTTAACCGTAAACGAAAAAAGATCTATGCCTACAACTTCAAATACTGTTGGTGGAATCCCTTCGGAACTTGGAAGGTCGAGACAGTCTGCTACGACTGGTCACAAGTCCGTGCCGAGCGATGGTTTCAGCGCGGCATGCTTCCAAACGGTGCCCCCATTTTCAAATGGGGGGTCATGCTGTCCATCGTCGCACCCGGAACGAACAACGTCATCGACCGGTTTCCCCTGAGTACCATGGGGGCGGATCAGCATGCCTGGGCTTACATCTGCACTTACATGCAGCATGGCCCCAGCGCCTTGCCCCCACCTGGGGAGCCCAAGAATCACAACGACGTACTCTGGTGTGAACTCGCTTTGCGGCTAGCCCCTAAAGTCGAGTGGCCGGCCGAAATGGATCGGGAGTCCAGAACAGCATCTCGAGGTAATTAGGCAATGAGTTAACTCGATGCTGGGACAACAACAACCTGGAGGGCATTGAGCGCTTGCTTGTGTACTCACCCTGCAGATACGACCAATCGAGCTTCGTAAAAATCGATAAAAAATTAATCGCTTCTGGAGCATCTTTCAATGTCTCGCCCGCTGCTTAATCCTCCCTGCACTTTCTGGAAGGAGGACCTCCCTCTTCCTGATGACCCGTGTACAACTGAGCCAGGCTTAGGTGACAAATCTCCAAATCATCAAGATTCAATCTATCTTGAATTATCTAGAGCTATAAGCTGGGCTAGGGAACTAGTAATCCTCTTTACATTACCTGCAATTTTCATCATTTCAACACTTCCTTTCGACATGATAAAAAGTTTTGCATATCTCGATTCTGAGCAAGTATTCATTGGCACTCTTTCGCTGATCCTCGAAACATGGGCGTGTGTTTTTTTAATTCGAAGGTGCATATGCCCCCCTCGCGACGAACCTATTCGTTTCAACCGGAAACGAAAAAAAATCTATGCCTACAACTTCAAAGACTGTTGGTGGAAGCCTTTCGGAACCTGGAAAGTCGAGCCAGTCTGCTACGACTGGTCGCAAGTGCGCGCCGAGCGCTGGCTTTACCGTGGCGTGCCGGGAAACGGTGCGCCCAGTTTCAAATGTGGGGTGGTGCTGTCCATCGTCGCACCCGGAACGAACAACGTCATCGACCGGTTTCCCCTGAGTACCATGGGGGCGGATCAGCATGCCTGGGCTTACGTCTGCACTTACATGCAGCATGGCCCCAGCGCCTTACCCCCACCTGGGGAGCCGAAGGATCACAACGACGTACTCTGGTGTGAGTTCGCCCTGCGTCTTGCCCCTAAAGTGGAATGGCCAGCCGAAATGGACCTGGAGTCAAGAACAGCCCCTTGAAGTCACCCGATGCTCAATTCACCGGGCGAAGACCCTGTTCCACCCCAGGCAGCCGCGTGGTCGGCGCTGCGTGATCCAACCGCAACCAGCGCGACTTACCGCTAGGCAACAGGCGCCACCAACCTGTACCCCACCCCCGCCTCGGTGATAATGAAGCGTGGCGCCGTAGGGTCATCGCCTAGTTTCTGGCGCAGGTGCCCGACCACGATGCGCAGGTAATGGGTATCCTCCACATGGCTGGGCCCCCAGATATCCTTGAGCAACTGCTGCTGGGTCATCACTCGCCCCGGGTGCCCGGCCAATAACGCCAGCAGCGCGTACTCCTTGCGTGTCAGCGCCACCTCCACGCCCTCCAGGGTTACCCGGCGGAAGGCGAAGTCCACCGTCAACGGCCCGAAGCTGGCCTTCACTTCCGAGCCCCCGGCTTGCGGCACCTGGCGCAGCAACGCACGGACCCGGGCGAGAAATTCCTGGATACCGAACGGCTTGGTCACATAGTCGTTGGCCCCACCATCCAGCGCATCGACCTTCTGCAGCTCACTGGCACGCACTGACAGCACCAACACCGGGACCGAGCTCCATTCCCGCAGCTCCCGCAACACCTGCTGGCCGTCCATGTCAGGCAGGCCCAGGTCCAGCACGACCAGGTCCGGCTTGCCCAGGGCCGCCTGGGCCAAGCCTTCGGCGCCGGTAGCCGCCTCGAGCACCTTGTAGCCTTGCGAGGCCAGGCTGATACGCAGGAATTTGCGGATCTGCGGTTCATCGTCGATAACCAACAGGGTGGCGGGCTGGCTCATGGGCTTTCACTTTCGGCTGCAGGTTGCGGGGGCAGCGGCAAGCATAAAGTGATGCCGGTGCCCTGGCCATCAATGCCTTCGCCCACCAGGATCTGCCCGCCATGGGCACCGATCATACCCTGGCAGATGGCCAGGCCCAGGCCAGTCCCCTGCCCGCCGCGATCGCCACGGGCGGCGGTGTAGAACATGTCGAAGATCTTTTCGCGGTCGCCCACGGGAATGCCCGGCCCCTGGTCGCTCACGGTCAGGCACAGCCGCTCGTCCTGCACCGCCACCCGCAGTTCCAGCCGACCATTGGCCGGCGAGAAACGCGCAGCGTTCTCCAGCACATTGACCAATGCCTGCTCGATCAATGCCGCATGCACGAACAGCAGCGGCAGATCGACGGGCACGTCGGTGTGCACGCGAAGCGGCGCCAACACCACGCGCAGGCGGTTGAGCGCACTGCCAACGATATCGGCTGGCGCCACCCAGTCGCGGGCCAGCTTGAGGCCACCGTGCCCCAGGCGTGTCATGTCCAACAGGTTCTGGATGTAGCGGTCCAGGCGCTCGGCCTCGTCGCGGGTGCCCTCCAACAGCTCGCGGCGGTCGTCGAGCGGAATCGCTTCGCCCAGCGCCAGCAAGCTGTCGATGCTGCCGCGCATGGCCGTCAATGGGGTGCGCAGGTCGTGGGACACCGAAGCCAGCAAGGCACTGCGCAGCTGCTCGGTCTCGCCGTGCAAGCGCGCAGCTTCCAGTTGTTCGGCAAGGCGGGCACGGGCCAGGGCCTGGGCCAGCGGCTGGCCAAGGGCGATCAGCAGGCGCCGACGCGGGTCGCTCAGCGGCTGCCCTGAGCGTGGGCGCACTCCCAACAGCGCCAGCGGTTGCTCATCCACCGCCAGTGGCCACCACCACCAGCGCCCTTCCGGCAGGGTGTCGCTGCCGTGCCCGGCGGCCTGCCCGTGTTGCCAGGCCCAATCGGCGGCGGCCCGCTCGGTGGCGCTGAAGCCCTGGTGCTCGCCGCTGGCCACCTGCAGCTGGCCATCGGCAGTGCGCTGCAGCAGGCACACTTGCAGGTCGCGCCAGCCGCCCAGGTGCTGCCCGGCGGCGTTGAACACGGCCTGGCGGTCAGTGGCCACCGTCAGCCTGCGTGACAGGTCGAGCAATTGGCTGGTCTGCGCCTGGGTTTCGCGCAGCGCCTGCAACTGGCGGCGCTGGCGGGCGGCCAGGTTGCCGGTAAGGGCGGCCATCAGCAGGAAGAACACCAGCGTCAGCACATCTTCTTCGCGCTGGATGCTGAACGAGAAATTGGGCGGAATGAACAGAAAGTCATACGCCAGGAACGACAGTGCCGCGCAGGCCAGGGCCGGCCCCAGGCTGCTGCGTACCGCCACCAGCAGCACCGCGGCCAGAAACACCAGCGAGATGTTCGGCAGTGCCAGCACGCTCGACACGGCCCAAGCCAGGCCTGCGGCCATCCCGGTGGCCAGCAACGCCAGCAGGTAGTGCCGCCAGACCCACACCCGGCGCACCGCCGAACGTGGCGCCGAGGGCTGTACATCGCGGTCCAGCACGTTGATTTCCAGCCCATGGCTTTCACGCAACAGCCGGGCAGCCACCCCTGCACCGAACCAGCGCCGGTGCACACGGTCGCGCGACTGGCCGACCAGTACCAGGCTGGCGCGCCGCTCGGCCGCATGCTGGATCAGCGTGCGCGCCACTTCACCGGCACGCAGCAACACCACTTCGCCTCCCAGGCGCTCGGCCAGTTGCTGGGCCGCCTGCAGGCGCTGGCGGGCTGCCTCGTCACGCAAACGGCCGTTGTCCACGTGCACCAGGCTCCACGGCAAGTGGCGGCGCTGGGCCACGCGGCTGGCGTGACGCACCAGGCGCTCGGCCTGGTCATCGCCATCCACACCGACCAGCAGCCGGCCGCGCAACGCGGGGGCTGCCTGCCCGCGCTGGCGGTAGCCATGGGCCAGGTCGGCATCGACCTGGGCGGCGGCCGTCTGCATGGCCAGTTCGCGCAGAGCGGTGAGGTTGGTTTGCGAGAAAAACGCATCGATGGCGGCCCGCGCCTGCTCGGGCACGTACACCTTGCCTTCACGCAAGCGCTCCAGCAGCTCACGCGGTGGCAGGTCGATCAGCACCAGCTCGAAGGCTTCCTGCAGCACCCAGTCAGGCAAGGTTTCGCGCACGTGCACGCCGGTGATGTCGCGCACCTTGTCGTTGAGGCTTTCCAGGTGCTGCACATTGACCGTGGTGTACACGTCGATGCCCGCGGCCAGCAGCTCCTGCACGTCCTGCCAGCGCTTGGCGTGGCGGCTGCCGGGGGCGTTGGTGTGCGCCAGCTCATCGACCAGTGCCAAGGCTGGCGCACACGCGAGCAGGCCGTCGAGGTCCATTTCCTCAAGGGTGACCCCCCGATACTGGCTGCGCAGCATGGGCTGCTGCAACAAGCCGGCAAGCAGCGCCTCGGTTTCGCCACGGCCGTGGGTTTCGACCACCCCGGCCACTACCTGCACGCCCTGGCGTTGCTGGGCATGCGCGGCTTGCAGCATGGCGAAGGTCTTGCCCACCCCCGGCGCAGCACCGAGGAACACCTTCAGCCGGCCACGGCCGGTGCGCGGCAGGGTAGCCAACAACGCGTCTGCACGCGCGGAATCACTCATGTTTCATCCTTTGCTCTTGCTGGCGAGTTTTTCCAGGGCCCGGTTCAACGCCAGCACATTGACCACCGGCGGGCCGATCAATGGCCTGAGGGTGGCCTCTTCCTGCAAGGCTTGCAAGCGCGCCACGGGCAACTGCCGCGCCGCTGCGACCCGGGGAATCTGGTAGGCCACCGCCGCCGGTGGCAGGTGCGGGTCCAGGCCGCTGCCCGAGGTGGTCAGCAGCGCCTGCGGTACCGGCCCTTGCTGGGCCTGGTACAGCAGCGCCGCATCGCCCTGGACCCGCTCCACCAGCGCCGGATTGCTCGGCGCAAGGTTGCTGGCGCTGCTGGCCACGGTGGCGTAGGCGCCTGCCGAAGGCCGTGAATGGAACCAGCCATCGCCCTGGAAGTTCTGGGCAATCAGGGCCGAACCCCGCACCTGGCCGTGGTCATCGCGCACCAGGCTACCGTTGGCCTGTACCGGGAAAGCCACCTGGGCGACCCCGGTCACCGCCAGCGGGTATAGCGCGCCAGTGATCAAGGTCATCGTCAAGGCCAGGCTCAAGGCAGGGCGTAGATAAGCGTTCATGGTGGCCTCCTCAGACCAGGTGCAGGGCGTTGAGCAACAGATCGATCAGCTTGATGCCGGCAAACGGCACCACGATGCCGCCCAGCCCGTAGATCAACAGGTTGCGCCGCAACAGGTGGGCAGCGCTGGCCGCCTGGACCCGCACACCCCGTAGCGCCAAAGGAATCAGCACGACGATGATCAGGGCATTGAACACGATGGCCGAGAGGATCGCGCTTTGCGGGCTGGCCAGGTGCATCAGGTTGAGCACCCCCAACTGCGGGTAGATGGCAGCGAACAGCGCCGGCAGGATGGCGAAATACTTGGCCACGTCATTGGCGATGGAAAAGGTGGTCAGCGCCCCCCGGGTCACCAGCAACTGCTTGCCGACCTGCACCACGTCCAGCAGCTTGGTCGGGTCGCTGTCCAGGTCGACCATGTTGGCCGCCTCGCGCGCCGCCTGGGTGCCGTCATTCATGGCCATGCCCACGTCGGCCTGGGCCAGCGCCGGGGCGTCGTTGGCACCGTCGCCGCACATGGCCACCAGGCGGCCCTCGTTCTGCTCCTGGCGAATGCGCGCCAGCTTTTTCTCCGGCGTGGCCTCGGCCAGCACATCATCCACCCCGGCCTCCGCTGCGATGGCAGCAGCCGTCAACGGGTTGTCACCGGTCACCATCACGGTGCGGATACCCAGCTTGCGCAATTCGGCGAAGCGTTCGCGGATGCCAGGCTTGACCACGTCCTTGAGGTGGATCACCCCAAGCAGGCGCTTGTCCAGGCACACCAGCAAGGGCGTGCCACCGCTCTGGGCGATGCGTTCAACCTCACGGGCCAGCGCTGGCGGCATGTCCAGGCGCTGCATGCCGACGAATGCCAGCACCGCATCGACGGCCCCCTTGCGGTAGCGGCGCTGCTGGAAGTCGATGCCCGACAGGCGCGTTTCGGCACTGAACGCCACGGCTTCGTAGTGCCCGGCAGGGGGCTCGACAACGGCATGCAACTGACGCAGGTACTCGACGATCGACTTGCCTTCTGCGGTATCGTCGGCCAGCGAGGCCAGCAGGGCACCCTCCCCCAGTTCCCGTGCGGTTACGCCCGGCGCGGCGTGCAGTGCGCTGCAACGGCGGTTGCCGAAGGTAATGGTGCCGGTCTTGTCGAGCATCAGGGTATGCACGTCCCCGGCCGCTTCCACGGCACGGCCCGAGCGGGCGATCACGTTCAACCGTACCAGCCGGTCCATACCGGCAATGCCGATGGCCGACAACAGGCCACCGATGGTGGTGGGGATCAACGTCACCAGCAAGGCAGCGAGAAAGATCAGCGGCACGCTGCCGCCGACGAAGTGGGCGAATGGCTGCAAGGTCACCACCACGATCAGGAAGATCAGCGTCAGCCCGATCAGCAGGATGTCGAGGGCGACTTCATTGGGGGTTTTCTGCCGCTTGGCACCTTCGACCAGGGCAATCATGCGGTCCAGGGTGGACTCGCCCGGGTTGCTGGTGATGCGGATCAGCAGCCAGTCGGAAACCAGCCGGGTGTTACCGGTGACGGCCGAGCGGTCGCCACCGGATTCACGAATGACCGGCGCCGACTCACCCGTGATCGCAGCCTCGTTGACCGCGGCGATCCCTTCGAGCACCTCACCATCGGCGGGGATCATTTCACCGGCCACCACACGCACCACATCGTCTTTGCGCAAGGCGCCGGCAGCTACCGTTTCATAGTGGCCGTCACGCTGACGGCGCTGGGCGGTCAAGCCTTGGCTGCCGGCCTTGAGGCTGTCGGCGCGGGCTTTACCGCGCCCTTCGGCAAGGGCCTCGGCAAAGTTGGCGAACAACACGGTGAACCACAGCCACATGGCAATCTGCACGGCCACGCCGCGGCTGACGCCACTGCCAGGGGCAAAACACAGTACCGTGGTCAGCAGCGCAGTCACCGCCACCACCAGCATGACCGGCGAGCGCTGCAACTGGCGTGGGTCGAGCTTGACCAAGGCCTGTACCAGCGCTGGGCGCCACAGCGCCGCAAACCGGGTCTGGTCTTTGGCACTGTGCCGGGCTTTCATTTCAGGAATGGGCATATTCATGGTCGATCCTCAAAAACCCAGGCTCAAATGTTCGGCGATCGGCCCAAGGGCCAAGGTCGGCAGAAACGTCAGGCCACCGACCAGCAGGATGGTCACCAGCAGCAGGCCGGTGAACAGCGGGCCGTGGGTGGGGAAGCTGTTGCCCCCAAGGGGCGCGGCCTTCTTGGCCGCCAGGCTGCCGGCCAAAGCCAGTACCGGCAGGATGTAGCCGAAGCGGCCGATCAGCATGGCCAGGCCGATCATCAGGTTGTGGTACACCGTGTTGGCACCGAACCCGGCGAACGCCGAGCCGTTGTTGGCGGCACCCGAGGTGTAGGCGTACAGCAGTTGGCTGAAACCATGCGCCCCCGGGTTGCTGACCGCCCCTGCCGGGCCCGGCAGGCTGGCAGCGATGGCGCCAAGCACCAGCACACCCAGCGGCATCACCAGCAGCGTGGCCACCAGCAACTGCACCTCACGTGCCTGCAGCTTCTTGCCCAGGTACTCCGGCGTACGACCAATCATCAGCCCGGCCAGGAACACGGCGATCAACACGAACAGCAACATGCCGTACAGCCCCGCGCCGACGCCGCCAAAAATCACCTCACCGACCATCATGTTGACCATCGCCACCATGCCAGTCAGCGGGTTGAGGCTGTCGTGCATGGCATTGACCGAGCCATTGGATGCGGCAGTGGTGGTCACGGTCCACAGCACCGAAGCGGTAGTCCCGAAGCGGCTTTCCTTGCCTTCCATGGGGCCGCTCTGCTGGACCTGTTCGCCTGCAAGCACCGGGTTGGGCTGGTGCTCGGCCCACAGCGCCGTGCTGCCGCCAATCAGGAACAATGCGAGCATGCAGGCAAGGATGGCGCGGCTCTGGCGCAGGTCCTTGACGTAGTGGCCGAAGGTGAACACCAGGGCCGCCGGAATGAGGATGATCGATGCCACCTCGAACAGGTTGCTCCAGGCCGTGGGGTTCTCGAACGGGTGCGCCGAGTTCACGCCGAAAAAACCGCCGCCGTTGGTGCCCAGCTGCTTGATGGCGATCTGGCTGGCGGCCGGGCCCAACGGGATGCTCTGGTCGGCACCTTGCAGGGTCAACGCGTGGGCATAGTCGGCAAAGGTCTGCGGCACGCCCTGCCATACCAGCAGCAGCGCCAGCAACAGGCACAGCGGCAGCAAGCCGTAAAGGGTGGCGCGGGTCATGTCGGCCCAGAAGTTACCCAGCGTTGCGCTGCTACGCCGGGCAATACCGCGGCACAGCGCGACCAGCACGGCCAGGCCCGTGGCGGCGCTGACGAAGTTCTGCACCGTCAGGCCAAGCATCTGGCTCAGGTAGTTGACCGACGCCTCGCCGCTGTAAGCCTGCCAGTTGGTATTGGTGACGAAGCTGACGGCGGTATTGAATGCCAGCGACCATTCCTGGCCAGGCAGGTGCTGCGGGTTGAGGGGCAGGTAGCCCTGCAACAGCAATACCGTGAACAAAAGCAGGAAGCCGGCCAGGTTGAAGCTCAGCAACGCCAGGGTGTACTGGCGCCAGTTTTGCTCTTGGCGCGCGTCTACCCCTGCCAGCCGGTAGCAAGCCTGCTCGACCGGGCCGAGTACGGGTGACAGCCAGGTGCGCTGGCCTTCCATGACCTTGAAATAGAAACGCCCTAGCCAGGGTGCCGGCAGTAGCACCAGGGCGAAGAATGCCAGGAGCAAGGCGTAGTCGTAACTGTGCATGGCCGCTCCTTAGCCGCGATCGGCGCGCAAAAGCGCCACCAGCAGATAAAACGCCAAGGCCACTGCCAGTAGCAGTGACAGCCCGTCGAGCATGTTCATGTGTGGTTCTCCCCGAGATGCGGCTTGGGCCGCTTTGGGGAATTGTCCGAGGAAGGGGTGTAAAGGAACGAGATGGAGGGGCAGCGAGGGGTATAAAGAATGCGTAAAGATCAGGGTGTCGAGGCAGCGGCGCGGCCCGCTTCGCGCAAGCCTGCGCGAAGCGGGCCCGTACAGGCTAGTGCTGGGGCGGTTGCTCTACGGCGTTACGGCTCCAGTCCAGCAACAGGCTGTAGCCGACCGCCAGCAAGGTAGGCCCGATGAACAGGCCAATGAAGCCGAACGCCAGCAGGCCGCCGAACACGCCCAGCAGTACGATGACCAGCGGCAGGTTGCCGCCCCGGCTGATCAGGTAGGGCTTGAGCACGTTGTCCACGCCACTGATGACGAACGTGCCCCAGATACCGAGGAACACCGCCATGCCGTACTCGCCCTTCCACACCAGCCAGGCGGTGGCCGGGATCCAGGCCAGTGGCGGCCCCATGGGAATCAGGCTGAGCATGAAGGTCACCAGGCCGAGCACAATGGCCCCCGGCACGCCGGCGATCAGAAAACCGATCAACGCCAACAGCGCTTGCGCCGCGGCGGTACCAATCACCCCGTTGACCACACGCTGCACGGTGGCGGCCACCAGCTCCAGGTAGTACGCGGCACGCTCGCCCATCAAGCGGTGCAGCAGGCGCAGCACGAACGCCGACAAACGCGGCCCGTCACGGTAGAAGAAGAACACGAACACCAGGCTGAGTGTGAGTTCCAGCACGCCGCTGCCGATTTGCGCGCTGCGCGCCAGCAACCAGTTGCCAACCTGCCCCAGGTGCGGTTTGACCGAGGCCAGCAAGGCTGCCCCCTGCTGGTCCAGCGACTGCCACCAGCTGACCAGGCGCTCGCCCACGAACGGCAAGCCCCCCAGCCAGGCCGGGGCATCTGGCAGGCCGTCGACCTGCACGTCACGGACGAACGCGGTGGCATCACGGATGTGGTCGGCCAGGTTGAAACCCAGCCACACCAGCGGTAGCGCCACGATCAGGATCCAGGCCATGGTCAGCAGGCTGGCCGCCAGGGTCTCGCGCCCCCCCAGCACCCGTGTGAGCAGGCGCATCAACGGCCAGCTGGCAAAGGCCAGGATAGCGCCCCACAGCAATGCCGATATGAACGGCGCCATGACCCAAAGGCCGGCCCCCAGCAACGCCAGCAGCAGAATCTGGACCAGCAGGCGATCATTGTTGACCATCGCAGCACCCGCTCAACGAATCAGTTCAAGGTGCAAGCCAGTGGTGGGCGCAGTGCCCACTTCAAGGCGACCGTTGCGCACCCCGGCCTTGATCAGCGCCTCGCGCCAGGCTTCGGCCTGAACGCCGCTGAGGCTGGCACGCAGGGTACTGTCGAGGTTCAGGCTGCGTGCCAGCAGGTTGGCCCAGGCAGGCTGGGGTGCCGCCAGGTCCGGGTAGTCGAGCTTGCCGGTATCGCGCATTTCACGCAGCACCGTGGCCGCCGTGGGCAGCAAGTCGCCCAACGGGCTGTCGGCGACGAACTCTTCCACATGCAAATACGCACGGCGGTTGCCGCGGGTAACGCTGTACAACGCAACCAGGGTGTCGGCCTGTTCTGCCGAACGGCGCAGCAGAATGAACGCCTGTTGTTCGTCGCCCCCGTTGAGGCGGGCATTGGCAAACACCTCGTTGGCCCACAGGCTGGCCTCGCCGCAATCGCGGCCCTGGCACCAGAACAGCGGGTAGCCGCCGTCGCGCTGCAGCGCCTCGCGGGCGCTGGTGAAGGCTTCGCGGGCGGTGCGTTCGACCGGCAGCTCGTAGGTGACCGAGCTGACCTGGCCACGGCTTTCGACCTTGTCGTCAACCCGCAGGCGACCGCTGATCTTGCGCAATGGGCCCAGCGGGTAGACGCGCTCCTGCTCCACGGCCGGGCGCTGGTCGACCACGTTGGCGTCTGCAGGCACCGGCAGGCTGCCAGCCCACAGCAGCGGGCTGGCCAATGCCAGGCAGGCAGCTGCAACGGTGCGGATGGACAGGGGCGCGTTCATCGGCGACCCAGGCGGCGCCGTGCGCCGAGGTGAAGCTCCAGGTTGTCTGGCAATTGCATGGTTGTCTCCCTTTCAACCCGCCAAGCCTCGACACTTGTCCGGTGCAAGTCAAGCAAAGCCAAAGAAGCGATTGAAACAGTCTGCGACAAGGGCCGCGCCCTGCTCATCGTTCAAGTGCAGGTGGTGGCCACCCGGCAGTGTCATTTGCTCAAAGGGTAGCTGCTCCAGCAATGCGGTATGGCGCACCAGCATCCCGTCGGCGGCAATCACCAGTTGCGCCGGGCAATTCACCCGGCGCACGTAGGCCATGGCCTGGGCGTCGCTCAGGCGCAACGGCGAAGGCAGGGTCAGGCGGCTGTCGCTGCGCCAGCTGTAGCCCCCGGGCACCGGCATCAGCCCGCGCTGCGCCAGCAGTTCGGCCGCTTCCCGGCTTACCGCGACCATGCCCTTCATGCGCGCCTGCACACCTTGCTCGAGGGTGGTGTACACCGATTTGCGCTTGCCATCCAGGCGCAGCTGCGCCAGCAACGCCATGCCCAGGCGCTCACCGGCATCCTGCTCGGCGCCGGTGGGTGGGATAACGCCGTCGATCAAGGCCAGGTGGCTGACCCGCTCCGGCAACGCACCGGCCACTTGCACCGCAATGATGGCGCCGAGCGAATGGCCCAGCAGGGCGAAACGCTGCCAGCCCAGTTGCTCGGCAACCCGCAGTACATCGTGGGCGTAGTCGGCCAGGGCATAGCTGGCCCCTGGCGGGCGGTGCTCCGAATAGCCATGACCGGCCAGGTCCAGGGCAACGATGCGCAAGCCGCGCAACAGCGGCGCCAGGCGGGCGAAGCTGTTGGCGTTGTCCAGCCAGCCATGCAGGGCGATCACCGGCAGACCGTCCACAGGCCCGAACAGGTGTGCGGCCAGTTCGATGTGGCCCAAACTCAGGCGAACTTCCTCGACCTGCGCGCTCATGCCTGGCCCCAGCGGTCGAACAGGCCCTTGAGCAGGCTGGCGGTATCGGCAGGCCGCTCCAACGGGAACATGTGGCCCCCTGGCACACTGTGGTACTCCCCTTGCGGCATGCCACGCACCGCCAGGGCATGGTGGCGCCGGATGACCCTGCTGCGGTCACCGCGCACCATGGCCAGCGGCACCTGCAACTGTCGCGCCGGGGCGGGGCTGGTATGCGGGATACTGCGGTAGATGCTGATCTCGGTGGCCGGGTCGAAGCGCAGTTGCAGGCCTTGCTCCATCGCCTGCAGGCCATGCTCTATGTAAGCGTCCAGGCAGTCGGGGTCGAATTGGCGAAACAGGGACTTGCCGGCGAAGTACTCACGGGCACTGTCGCGGTCCGTGAAAAGCTGACGGCGCCCCAAGGTGCGCCCGGCCGGGGTGACGCGGTCGATGAAGCCGAAGCGCTTGGCGGTGCGCAGCAACCATTGGTCTGCACGGGTCAGCACCGGCGAGTCGAGCATGACTACCCCACGGTAATACTCGGGGCAGCGCAACGCCGCGTGCAGGTGCAAAACCCCACCCAGCGAATGGCCTACGCCCCACACCGGCTGCTCCTGCTGCGCCAGGTGGTGCAGCAATTCATCGACCAGGCTCTGCCAATTGTCATCCACTGGAAAGCGCGGGTCATGGCCGTGCTGAGCCAGGTGCTGGACCTGATAGTCCGGCGCCAACGCGGCGAACAGCTTGCCGTAGGTGGCCGAGGGAAAACCGTTGGCATGGGCGAAAAAGATCTGCTGCGACATGGCGCCTGATCCGGACGGGAATGATGGCCCATTGTCGGCATGGCGAGCCGGTTCGGCAATGCCCGGAAAGGTCATCGGCGGCGGCTATCAGGCCATGAAGCGTGGTCGAAACTCTCCAGTGAACGGCGAAGGCAGGCCTGCATGTAGGCCAGTTGGCTCTGCAGCGCCTCACGGGCCAGGCGCTGGTCCTGGTAATCCAGCTGCAGCCGGCGCAGGGCCAGGCAGCTGGACTGCAGCAGATGGGATACCCGCAGGCAGGCATCCTGCAGGGTCTGCAGGTCGTGCTCGCTCTGTTGCCGGGCGATCGGCCCCGGCACCGTATAACCCTCGACCTTGCGCATCAGTTGGTAGAACTTGGCGTCGGCAGCCTCGCGCAGCAGGCTGTACTGGGCGAAGTCCAGCGAAACGCCTTGGTCAACCTGGTCTATGGTGGGTTGCAGGTCCAGGGAGCACAGCAGCTCCCACATCGCACCGCTCATGCATCGCTCCCTGACTGCTGGTTTTCGGGCAACGCTATCAAGCAGTCGAGGCGCGCGACAACTGGCAAAAATGTCAGTTGCCATCTCGGAATGTGCGGGGGCCTCAGGCCCCCGCAAGCTCAGGCAGGGGCGTTGAGCGCCTTCAGGGTCATCAGCCCGGCCAGGGGCCATTCCCCTTCCAGCTGAGCCAGGCTGGCCGTGCTCATGGCCGCTGGCTGTTGCAGGTGGCCATGCTGCAGCAGCCCGACCAGGTTGCCCACCAGCGGCTGATGGCTGACCAGCAGCACATGCTGCAGCCCCAGCCGCTCGATTTCGCCGATGACCTGCTGCACATCGGCCTCTGGTGTGAGCCAAGGCACGGTGCGCAGCGGCTCGGCAAACCCCAGGGTCTCATGCACCAGCGCCGCAGTCTGCTGGGCCCGCACATAAGGGCTGGCGATGATCGCCTGCAATGGCTGCCCCAGCAGGTGGGCAGCGCTGCGCACCACCTGCTCGCGACCATGCGCAGTCAGGCGCCGTTCGGCATCGCTGTTGGCCCGCAGTTCGGCCTCACCGTGGCGCAGTACCCACAGTTTCACAGCTTGGGCTCCTCGTCACGCACAGGGTGCGGGGCCGGGGCTACGGCGTGCGGCGCCTCGCCTTCCGGCGCACGCGCTGCTGGCCAATCGGCGAACGGCCAGGGTTTCTGGTCGGTATGGAAAGTGCCGAAACGGCCGATCTGCGCCAGGTACTGGCTCAGGCTGTCGCCGAAATTCATCAGGCTGGCGCTGGGTGCGCCATACACCAGGCGGTAGACCAGTTGCACCAGCACCAGGCCGCCCAACAGCAATTCAGCCAGTTGCCAAACCACCAGGAACACCAGCATCCACAGCACCCGCAGGATGATCGACTCGCGCTGGGCGCGCTCCGGGGTATCGTTCATGTACCGCTCCTTGCTCTGTTCGGCTCAGTTGAAGCCGCTGATGGAAATGAAATCGACGTCGGTCTTGGGCTCGGCACGCATCAGGTGCTCGATGACCTGGTTCAGCGTGCGGCCCTCGAACAGAATGGCATGCAGGCCCGCCACCAGCGGCATGTACACCTGCACCTCCTGGGCCTTGGCCTTGAGCACCTTGAGCGTGTTGACGCCTTCGGCCACTTCGCCCAGGCGGGTGACGGCCTCCTCCAGGCTCTGGCCTAGCCCCAGTGCGAAACCCACCTGGTAGTTGCGGCTTTTGGGGGACGAACAGGTGACGATCAGGTCACCGACCCCGGCCAGGCCCAGGAAGGTCATGGGGTTGGCGCCCAGGCTGACGGCAAAGCGGGTCATTTCGGCCAGGGCACGGGTAATCAGCATGCTCTTGGTGTTTTCGCCCATGCCCAAGGCCACGGCCATGCCGGCGATGATCGCATAAACGTTCTTCAGCGCCCCGCCCAGCTCCACGCCAAAACGGTCGGCACTGGCGTAAACGCGGAAGGTACGCCCGTGCAACACCGTTTGCACCTGCTGGCACAGCGCTTCGTGTTCGCTGGCCACTACCGTGGCAGTCAACGCGTGCTCGGCAATTTCGCGGGCCAGGTTGGGCCCGGACAACACGCCGATGCGTGCCTGGGGGGCGATCTCTTCGAGGATCTGGCTCATAAGCTTGAAGCTCTGCGCCTCGATGCCCTTGGTCAGGCTGACCAGGCCCTTGCCGCGCAACAGCTCGGCATGCGGCGCCAGCACGCTGCGCAATGCGCTGGATGGCAGGGCCACGAACACCAGCTCGCTGGCTTGCAAGGTGGCCAGCAGGTCATTGACCGGTTCCACCCCGTCGTGCAGGCGAATGCCCTTGAGGTAGCGCGGGTTTTCACGATTGACACGCATGGCCTCGGCCTGGGCCGGGTCGCGCATCCATTGGCGCACCGGCACACCGTTTTCCGCCAGCAGGTTCGCCACGGCGGTGCCGAAGCTGCCGCCGCCCAGAACTGCAACAGGTTGCTGTTCAGTCATATTCAATCCGTTAAAGCCATAAATTAAGTGGCGACCGGCGCATTATAAAGCCAAGCTGCAAGCTTCGAGCTACCGGCAGCGAGAAAAGCCTGGCACGGCATGCCTGCAGCCAGAAGCTTGAGGCGGGTCACTGGCAATTGCGCCAAGGTCGGTTACCATGCCTGTTTCCATCCTGAGACAAGGCTGCTCTGTGTTCCCTGGCACGCCCCCTTTCCCGCGTCTGCTCATATTGACCGCCCTGCTCGGTAGCCCGGCCGTGGCCGAGGATCTGTTCATCGACAACACCGACCTGCCCCAGGTTCTGACCGCCACGCGCCTGAAACAGTCGCCGGCAGCGGTGCCGGGCAGCATGACCGTCATCGACAGCGAACTGATCCGCGCCAGCGGTGCCCGTGACATCCCCGAGCTGCTGCGCCTGGTACCGGGCATGATGATCGGCTACGGCGCCGGCAACCAGCCCACGGTCAACTACCATGGCAGCAACGCCAATGACGCGCGGCGCATGCAGGTGCTGATCGATGGCCGCTCGGTGTACCGTGCCGGCCTGGCCACGGTGGACTGGAGCGACATTCCCCTGGCCATGGAGGATATCGAGCGTATCGAGGTGTTCCGTGGCCCGAACACGGTCAGCTATGGCGCCAACGCGCTGATGGCCGTGGTCAACATCCTGACCCGCAACCCGGCCGACAGCCATGGCACGCGGATGAAACTGACCCGCGGCGAGGATGGCATCAACGACTATTACCTTAGCCACGGCTTCGGCTGGGAGGGCGGCGACATGCGCCTGTCGGTATCGGGCCAGCGCGACGACGGCTTCGACGAGAACCAGTTCGGCCAGGACTACCGCGACAGCCGCCGTTTGAACCGCTTCAACCTCAGCGCCAGTCATACCCTGGCCACCGACCAGACCCTGGAATGGCAACTTGCGGCCAAAGAAGGCAGCAATCAACGGCCCTACACCTACCAGCCGGTTTTCCAGCAGTACGAAGCCGGCAACAACGCCGACGTCAACGCCAAGGACTACGCCGGCTCGCTGCGCTGGACCAAGGAATTCAGCGCTGAACACAGCCTTTATGTTCAGGCCTCGGCGCAACATTTTGACCGCCAGCAAGTGTGGCGCGCCTGTGATGCGGTGCAGTCGTTCAGCCCCGAGCTGACCCAGCTCTGGCAACTGAACCCGGACTTTGCCGAAAGCGTGGCGCGCGGCATTGCCACAGGTGCCCCCCTGGCCACGAACGACCCGGCCCTGCAAGGGCTTTTGCAGAAAGTGCAGGAGCAATGGCAGAACGGCGGCAAGCAACAGGTATGCGGCGATGTTGACCAGAGTACCCGCGAAACCCGCTACGACCTGGAAATCCAGGACACCCTGAGCCTGACCGACAGCCTGCGCCTGCTCAGCGGCATGAACTACCGCTATGACCGGGCCGATTCGCAGACCTACTTCAACGGCAGCGTCGACGACCAGACCTGGCGCCTGTTCGGGCAACTGGAATGGCGCGCCGACGAGCACTGGATCCTGCAGGGCGGCGCCATGTTCGAGGACTCGCAGCTGTCCGGCAACTCGCTGACCCCGCGTGTGGCGGTCAACTACCTGATCACCCCGCGCCATGGCCTGCGTGCGGTGTATTCCGAGGCCGTGCGCTCGCCCGACATGTTCGAGAACAACGTCAACTGGAGCTACACGGTCAAGAACCTCACGCCCAATGCATTCGGCCTGCAAAACGGCGAATACTTCGTCAAGACCCGCGGCCCCGGCGACCTCGAGCAAGAGCGCATGCGCTCGCGCGAACTGGGCTACAACGGCTATTTCAGCGACATCGACCTGAGCATGGACGTGAAGCTGTTCTACGACGAGATCACCGGCATGATCAGCGAGCCGCTGCGCAACAACCAGTACATCGCCAGCAACGCCAACAAGGCCCGCTTCAGCGGCAGCGAGGCACAACTGGACTGGCGCCCGACCCTGCGCGACCGTCTGCGCCTGACCTACGCCTATGTCGATGCCTGGGCCAGCAACCCCGACGATCGCCGCCTCAGCGCCCGCAACAGCGGCTCGGCCGGGTGGATGCGCGACTGGGGCGCCGGCTGGTCGAGCGCGCTGTTCTACTACGGCGACGATGCCCTCAACGCGTACCGCTACGAGCGCCTGGACCTGCGCCTGGCCAAGCGTTTCCGGGTATATGGCAGCAACCTGGAGCTGGCGGCGTTGTGGCAACAGCGCCTGGACGATGAACCGACCACGGCAGCCCAGAACCGCTACGACAGCCGCCACCGCCTGAGCGTCAGCGCGGAGCTGGAGTTCTGATGAGCCTGCTGTTGCGCCTGCTGGTACTGTGCCTGTGGCCGCTGGGCCCATTGTCGGCCAGCGAGATCCTGCTGATCGGCGCCGAGGACCAGCCCGGCATCCGCAGCTTCGTGGCGGCGCTGGAAAACCGCAGGCCGCACGACCATGTGCACTTCCAGACCACCGCCGACTTGCCATCACCAGGCAAACTCAAGGCCGACCAGCGCCTGATCCTGCTCGACAACGCTGCCCTCGATTGGCGCCTGAGCGAAACCGTCGGGCCACCGGCCCTGGTCATGCGCGTCAGCCGGGTTCAGGCTGAGCAGCGCCTGGGAAAGTCGCGCCCGGCGTTTCTCACCTTCCTGTGGAATGACGCGCCACCGGCCCGTCAGTTGCGCCTGGCGCGTTACTTGCTGCCCCAGGCACGGCGTATCGGCGTGCTGTACGGCCAGCACAGCGGGTTTCTGCTCGAGGAACTGCGCCATGCGGCACGGCCGCTGGGCCTGGAAATCGTGGCCCAGGACTGGTCCGACCCGCGCGACAACCGGCCATTGCAGCACCTGCTGGGCAACAGCGATGTCCTGCTGGGGCTGGACGACCCTGACCTGTACAACTCCAAGACGGCGAAGAACCTGCTGCTGAGCAGCTATGGCCGGCAGATGGCGCTGATCGGCCCCAACGCCGGTTTTGTCCGCGCCGGCGCACTGGCCAGCACCTACAGCGACCAGGACGACTGGCTGGCGGAACTCGACCAATTGCTCGACCAGCCCTCGGCGCGCTGGCCGCGCAGCCTCTACCCCAAGCGCTACAGCGTCAGCGGCAACCAGCAAGTGGCCCGGGCCCTGGGCCTTGAACCGATCGATCCGAACGCCGCCGCCCAGGTACTGGCCGAAGGAGAACCCACCCCATGAGCAGCAAACGCCTGAGTTGGGACATTCACACCCGCACCCAGATCATCAGCCTTGGCCCCGCGCTGCTGCTGACCTTGCTGCTGATCAGCTTCTTTACCTTCGTCCGTATCCAGGACCTGCGCCAGGAACTCAACCACACCGGGCAATTGATCGCCAACCAGCTGGCACCCGCGTCGGAGTACGGGGTGATTTCCGGTAACAACGAAGTGCTCGAGGGGCTCATGCGGGCCACCCTCAGCATCCCGCACGTCCGCTTCCTGGAGGTACAGGACAGCCGCAACCACATCCTGGTCTACGTGGAGCAGTCCGACGAAAGCGCCAACCGCGCGCAGCAGGTCGAAGTGTTCCAGGCGCCCATCCGCCTGCAGCAGATACGCCTGGACAACGATTTTCTGCAACAGGGCAAAGCCAACACCCCGGCCATCGGGGACGACTACCTGGGCCGGGTGATCGTCGGCATGTCCGATGACGCGTTCAGCCAGCGCCAGCAGGAAATCGTGATCAAGGCGGGCATCCTCGCGCTGTTCGCCCTGCTGTTCACCTTCTTGCTGGCTCGCCGCCTGGCCCTGAGCCTGGCCAAGCCGATCAGCGACATGGGCCACGCGGTCAAGGCCATCCAGCAAGGCAAGTACAACACCCCCTTGCCGGTGGTAGACGACAGCGAGCTGGGCCACCTGGCGCGCCACATCAACAACCTGGCCAGCGCCCTGGAGCAGGCCAGCGCTGAACAGCAACAAACCATTGCCGAGCTGATCCAGGCCCGCGAAGAGGCGGAACAGGCCAACCGTGCCAAGTCCGATTTCCTGGCGATGATGAGCCACGAGCTGCGCACCCCGATGAACGGCGTGATGGGCATGCTGCAATTGCTGGAAACCACCCCGCTCAGCAACGAACAGGCCGATTACACCGCCGTGGCCAGCGAGTCCACCGGGCACCTGCTGAAAGTCATCAACGATATTCTGGACTTCTCGCGCATCGAACGCGCCGCGCTGCAACTTGAACACATCGACTTCAACCTCGGCGAGCTGATCACCAGCAGCGTCCAGTCCTTCCAGCACAGCGCCCAGCAACGCGGCCTTGGGCTGCACCTGCAACTGCCGGCCGACATCGGCCAGTTGCAGGTGAACGGCGACCCTACGCGCATCCGCCAGATCCTGCTGAACCTGGTGGGCAACGCGCTGAAGTTCACCGAACGCGGCCAGGTGCAGGTCGAGGCCCGCTGGCAAGTGGTCGATCGGCAGTTGATCTGGCTGACCTGCAGCGTGCGTGATACCGGCATCGGTATCGACAGCGACCGCCTGGAAATGATGTTCGTCGCGTTCCAGCAAGCGGACAGCTCGATTTCCCGCCGCTATGGCGGCACCGGGCTGGGGTTGTCGATCGCCCGCACCCTGGCCGAGCGCATGGGTGGCAAGCTGCGCGGTGAGAGCCACGTGGGCCAGGGTTCAACGTTCACCCTGGAGATGCCCTTGGCCCTGGCCAGCCAGGCGCCGGCGCCACCGCCGCACCCACTCGACCCGCCGGCGGCGGCTGCCGAGCAGAAAAAGGTGCTGTTGGTCGAGGATAATGCGGTCAACCAGAGTGTCATAGAAGCCATGCTGCGCAGCCTGGGGCTGACGGTGTGCACCGCTGCAGACGGCCTCGAGGCGGTCGACCTGGTGGGCCGCCAGCGCTTTGCCGCGGTGCTGATGGACTGCCGGTTGCCGCACATGGATGGCTATGAAGCCACCCGCCGCATTCGCCAACTGGACAACGGCACAGGCCTGCCGATCATCGCCCTGACCGCCAACGCGCTCGACGGCGACCGCGAGCGATGCATGGCCGCCGGCATGGATGACTACCTGAGCAAACCCTTGCGCCGCAGCGAACTGCAGCGCGTGCTGCAACGCTGGTTACCCGGCCAGACAACCGCGACTGGCGATAAATGCTAAAGTGCGGCAGTCTTAAACACTGGACAGGACCTTCATCGGCCCTGAAAATAGACGTTTCAGTGCACACCTGTACTTCTTTCACCAGGTGCGCTGTGACTTTCACCACAACGCAATAGTCTACCTGTAGGCTACCGCCCCGAAGCCGTTGGTTATTCGGGTCGGTCGGGAAGATTCATCCCCTGCCACAGGGGGTTATTGAGGAGCTCGCATGACCAAACAACACGCCTTTACTCGGGAAGACCTGCTGCGCTGCAGTCGCGGTGAGCTGTTCGGCCCAGGTAATGCGCAACTGCCCGCGCCGAACATGCTGATGGTCGATCGCATCACCCACATCAGCGAAGAAGGCGGCAAGTACGGCAAAGGTGAGTTGGTCGCCGAGCTGGATATCACCCCGGACCTGTGGTTCTTCGCCTGCCATTTCGAAGGCGACCCGGTCATGCCGGGCTGCCTGGGCCTCGACGCCATGTGGCAGCTGGTCGGTTTCTTCCTCGGTTGGCAGGGCCTGCCAGGCCGCGGCCGCGCTCTGGGTTCGGGCGAAGTGAAGTTCTTCGGCCAGGTTTTGCCTACCGCCAAGAAAGTCACCTACAACATCCACATCAAACGCGTCCTGAAGGGCAAGCTGAACATGGCCATCGCCGATGGCTCGGTCAGCGTTGACGGCCGCGAGATCTACACCGCCGAAGGCCTGCGGGTCGGCGTGTTCACCTCCACTGACAATTTCTAAGGGTTATTCGCATGCGCCGCGTCGTTATCACTGGTCTGGGCATCGTTTCGTGCCTGGGCAATGACAAAGCTACCGTCACCGAAAACCTGCGCAACAGCCGTCCGGGTATCCGTTACAACCCGGAATACAAGGAAATGGGGCTGCGTAGCCAGGTTTCCGGGTCCATCGACCTCAACCTCGAAGAACTGATCGACCGCAAGGTCTACCGCTTCGTGGGCCACGCGGCTGCCTACGCCTACCTGGCCATGCAGGACGCGATCAAGGATTCCGGCCTGACCGAAGAGCAGGTGTCCAACCCGCGTACCGGCCTGGTGGCTGGCTCCGGCGGCGCCTCGACCCTGAACCAGATGGAAGCGCTGGACACCCTGCGCGAGAAAGGCGTCAAGCGCGTCGGCCCATACCGTGTCACGCGCACCATGGGCAGCACCGTTTCGGCATGCCTGGCTACGCCGTTCAAGATCAAGGGCATCAACTACTCGATCTCGTCGGCCTGCGCCACTTCGGCTCACTGCATCGGTACCGCACTGGAGCAGATCCAGTGGGGCAAGCAGGACATCGTCTTTGCCGGCGGCGGTGAAGAAGAGCACTGGAGCCAGTCGTTCCTGTTCGATGCCATGGGCGCCCTGTCGACCAAGCGCAACGAAACCCCGGAACTGGCCTCGCGCGCCTATGACGCAGACCGTGATGGCTTCGTCATCGCTGGCGGCGGCGGCATGGTGGTGGTCGAGGAGCTGGAACATGCCCTGGCCCGTGGCGCCAAGATCTACGCCGAAATCGTCGGCTACGGTGCGACCTCCGACGGTTACGACATGGTTGCCCCGAGTGGCGAAGGCGCTATCCGCTGCATGCAGCAGGCGCTGTCCACCGTCGACACCCCGATCGATTACCTGAACACCCACGGCACCTCGACCCCGGTCGGTGACGTTGCCGAGATGAAAGGCGTTCGCGAGGTATTCAAGGACAAGGCGCCGAAGATCAGCTCGACCAAGAGCCTGTCGGGCCACTCGCTGGGCGCCGCGGGCGTGCACGAGGCGATCTACTGCCTGCTGATGATGGAAAACAACTTCATCGCCGGCTCTGCCAATATCGACGAGCTGGACCCGGAAGTGGCCGACCTGCCGATCCTGCGCAAAACCGAAGAAAACGCCAAGATCGACACGGTCATGAGCAACAGCTTCGGCTTCGGCGGCACCAACGCCACCCTGGTGCTCAAGCGCTGGGAAGGCAAGTAAGGCGCCCTGGCAGTAATCAGAAACGCCCCGACTGGTTCGGGGCGTTTTCTTTTGTGTCGCCTGTACTGGCCCTGTCGCAGGCAAGCCCACAGGATCAGCACAGGGCCTGAGTGCTGCGCTGTACCTGTGGGAGAATGGTTTCTGGCAAGGGTATCCGCAGCATCTTCAGCGCCTGTGAGATCGAGCGCCGCCCGCGCGGCGCATCGCGAGCTGCGCTCGCTCCTACGTTTGTTTCGGGCCAGTAACCCCTGTGCCAGATGCGCGCGGCCGCCTTGTTCGTACGACGCGATTTTGAGGCATGCGCCAAGGCGTTCGCGCGCAAATCCCACAGGAATAATCGGCCCGAAACAAACGTAGGAGCGAGCGCAGCTCGCGATGCGCCGCGCGGGCGGCGCTCGCTCTAACAGGCGCTGCATACCTTGTGGCAAACACCTGTCAGCCCTGATGCGATCCCTGTTGGAGCTGGCTTGCCTGCGATAGGTCAGTACTGGTAAACCCTTACTTCTGCCTGGGCAACACAGCCAGGAAGTTCTCCTTGGCTACCTTGTTCGCCACCCCCTCCGGCAACGCATCCAGAAACGGCTTGAACCCGTGCATCTGCTCGCCCAGGCTGCCAAACTGCCCCACCACATCCGACCCCAGCATGAACCGCTCCGGGTACTTCTCGACCAACGCCAGCCATTCCTTGCGCGGCACACCCTTGTCATCCAGCAGATACGGCTGCAGCACACTCCACGACAAATCGACATACAGGTTCGGGTAATCCTCCAGCAACCGCGTCAGCACTGGCAGTAAAAAGTCCATCTGCGTCTGATGCCGGTGTATCTCCATGCTGCTGCCAGCATGGGCCCAGATGAACCGGGTGTGCGGGTGATTGCGTAGCGGCTCTTCGATTTCTGCCAGGTACAGCGGGTTGCGCTCGCGCTTGGAGGTGATGTTGGAGTGCAGCAGCACTGGCAGGTCGCGCTCAGCGGCCAGGTGATAGATCCGGGTCATGGCTTCGTTGTTGGCGCGCGGCGTTTCGCCACTGGTCAACGCAGTCAGGTCGTCATGGCGGGTAAACACCTCCCCGATGCCCTGCCATAGCCCCGGGTACAGATCGAGCATACGCTCGATATGGCTTACGGCGTTCTTGTCCACCGGGTTGAACCCGCTCAGGAACGGGTGGAAGCGTTTACGCTGCTGCGGTGGCAACTGCTGGAGCGCGGCCGCCACATAGGTGTCGGTGGCACTGTACCAGTAAGCATCGGCATCATCACCGGCGTAGTAACGCGGGCGCTTGGGCTCGTCTTCGTGCCACTTCTTGGCCACCGGAATGCCGGAAATCATCGACTGGTCAACGCCTGCCGCATCCATCGCCTTGAGCAATGCCGGCATCCCTTCGCTTTCCTGGAAGAAATCCACATAGTGCAGGTGGGCGTCACTGTAGCGGTAGTCACGCGCCTGTACCGCTTGGCACAAGCAAGCGGACAGTAACGCGCAGGCCAGCGCTTTGGCATTCATGGGCAGCTCCCTTCTCCTGGTATCAGACAAGGTAGACCGGCCGGTGCAGAAGACGGTTCAGGCACAGCAGGCAAACCGTTATGCTTGGGCATTGCCCCCTTGCCTGGAGCCCTTCTCATGAGCAGCACGCTGATCATTCGCCCCCGTGCAGAGTCGGTCGAGGGCCAGCCGATTCTGCGCCCGCTGCCAGCGGCGCAGTGCCGCAGTGTCGGCCCGTTCGTATTCTTCGATCACATGCTGAAAACCGCCTACGCCCCCGGGCGCGGCATGGACATCCGCCAACACCCGCACATCGGCCTTTCAACCCTGACTTACCTGTTCGAAGGGGCAATTCAGCACAAGGACAGCCTGGGCTCGGACCAGTTGGTGCTGCCCGGCGACGTCAGCTGGATGACGGCCGGTCGCGGCGTGGCGCACGTCGAGCGCACCCCTGCTGACGCCTTGGCCAAAGGGTCAAGCCTGCACGGCTTGCAGGTTTGGCTGGCCTCGCCACGTGAGCATGAACAAGGCGCGCCCAGCTACAGCCATCATCCTGCGGCCAGCCTGCCGGTCAGCGACAGCCTGGGGGTGCGCATCTGCATGATTGCCGGCACCGGGTTCTGCCTGGCGTCACCGGTGCCGGTGCTGACCCCTACCCTCTATGCCCAGGTGCAGATGCAACCGGCGACTACCTTGCAGGTGCCGAACGAGCACGTGGAGCGGGCGCTGTACCTGTTGGAGGGCGAACTGCAGATGAACAGCGAGGATGTGGCGCCGTGCAGCCTGGTGGTGCTGCCGGAGGGCGAAGAGGTGACGCTGTGTGCGCAAGGTGAATGCCAGCTGGTACTGATTGGCGGCGCGCCGCTGGATGGGCCGCGGCGGATGAACTGGAACTTTGTCGCCAGTGACCCGGCGCTGATCGAGCAGGCCAGGGCCAGATGGGCTGCGGGGGATTGGCCGGTCGTGCCGGGGGAGAGCTCGAGGATCGAGTTGCCTCGCTGATTGGGGCGGCTTTGCGCTCCTTCGCGGGCTTGCCCGCTCCCACAGGGTGAGAGTTGTGGGAGCGGGCAAGCCCGCGAAGGGCTGCACAGCAGCCCCACTATGCGATCAGCGCTGGAACACTTCAGTCAGCAGGTTATGCATCGAACGAAACGCCCGCTCAGAGGTGCGTCGGTCATACTGCATCTTGCCCGGCACATTGGCACCAGGGTCGGTGAACGAATGCACGGCCCCGCCATAGCTGAGCAACTGCCAGTCGACCTTGGCCGCATTCATCTCGTCCTCGAATGCCGGCAGTTGCTCTTTCGGCACCAATGGGTCCGATGCACCGTGCAGCACCAGCACCGAGCCCTTGATGCGCTTGGCATCCTCGGGGTTCGGCGTGTCCAATGTGCCGTGGAACGACACTGCCGCACGCAAGTCGGCGCCGCTGCGCGCCAGCTCCAGCGCACAGCAACCCCCAAAGCAGAAGCCGAAGGTGGCAACTTTGCCAGGCTCCAGCAGCGCCTTGGACTGCCCCAGCAACTGGGCCAGGGCCTCCTGCATGCGCTTGCGAAGTTCGCCGCGGTCGTTCTTGAGCGGCATCATCGCTGCGCCCGCTTCGTCCGCATTGGACGGGCGCACCGACTGCCCATACAGGTCGGCGAGCAACACCACATAGCCCTTTTCGGCCACTTCCTTGGCGATGCGTTCGGCACCTTCGCCAATCCCCATCCAGTTCGGTGCCATGACCAAGCCCGGGCGCCCCAGCGCCCCGGGCTCGTAGACCAGGCGGCTTTCGTAGGTTCGGCCGGACAGGTGATACACCAGCGATTCGACGATTACTTTGCTCATCAGGCACTCCATTGGCACTCGTCATAAAAAAGCCCGCCGAAGCGGGCTTTCCTCTGCATCAACTCAAGCAGACAGCTCGACCAGCAGCTTGTTCAGGCGACGAACGTACGCTGCCGGGTCTTTCAGGCTGTCCCCGGCCGCCAGGGCCGCCTGATCGAAGAGGATATGCGACAGCTCGGCGAAACGGTCTTCGCTCTGCTCGTTGTCCAGCTTGTCGATCAGCGGGTGGCTTGGGTTGAACTCGAAGATCGGCTTGGACTCCGGCACTTTCTGCCCACTGGCCTCGAGGATCTGGCGCATCTGCAGGCCAAGGTCCTGCTCGCCAATGGCCAGGATCGCCGGCGAGTCGGTCAGGCGGTGCGACACACGGACTTCGGCCACGCTGTCACCCAATGCACCTTTCAGGCGCTCGACCAGGCCTTCCTTGTCCTTGGCGACTTCTTCCTGGGCTTTCTTGTCCTCTTCGGAGTCCAGCTTGCCCAGGTCCAGGTCGCCGCGTGCGACGTCGACGAAGGCCTTGCCGTCGAATTCGTTGAGGTAGCTCATCAGCCACTCGTCGATGCGGTCGGTCAGCAGCAACACTTCGATGCCTTTCTTGCGGAAGACTTCCAGGTGCGGGCTGTTCTTGACCTGCGCGTAGGACTCACCGGTGAGGTAGTAGATCTTGTCCTGGCCTTCCTTGGCGCGCGCCAGGTAGTCGGCCAGGGCAACGCTCTGCTCGCCGCTGTCGTCGTGGGTGGAGGCAAAACGCAGCAGGCTGGCGATCTTCTCTTTGTTGGCGAAGTCTTCGGCCGGGCCTTCCTTCAGCACCTGGCCGAAGTTTTTCCAGAAGCCCTTGTACTGCTCAGGCTCGTTCTTCGCCAACTTCTCCAGCATGTCCAGCACGCGCTTGGTCAGCGCGGTCTTCATCGAGTCGATGATCGGGTCTTTCTGCAGGATTTCACGCGACACGTTCAGCGACAGGTCGTTGGAGTCGACCACACCTTTGATGAAGCGCAGGTACAGCGGCAGGAACGACTCGGCCTGGTCCATGATGAACACGCGCTGTACATACAGCTTCAGGCCGCGTGGCGCTTCGCGCTGGTACAGGTCGAACGGCGCGCGGGCCGGCACATACAGCAGCGAGTTGTATTCAAGCTTGCCTTCGACCTTGTTGTGGCTCCAGGCCAGCGGGTTCTCGAAGTCGTGGCCGATGTGCTTGTAGAACTCCTGGTATTCCTCGTCCTTCACGTCGCTGCGCGAACGGGTCCACAGGGCGCTGGCACGGTTGACGGTTTCCCACTCTTCGGCCGGCTGCTCTTCACCTTCGGCAGCCGCCTGCTCTTTCGGCAACTGGATAGGCAAGGCGATATGGTCGGAGTACTTCTTGACCACGTTGCGCAGGCGCCAGCCATCGGCGAACTCCTGCTCGTCCTTCTTCAGGTGCAGGACGATGCGGGTGCCGCGCTGGGGCTTGTCGACAGTGGCGACTTCGAACTCACCCTCGCCACGGGACGACCAATGCACGCCTTCGGCAGCCGGCTGGCCGGCGCGACGGCTGTACACGTCAACCTTGTCGGCAACGATGAACGCGGAATAGAAGCCCACGCCGAACTGGCCGATCAGGTGCGAGTCCTTCTTCTGGTCACCGGTGAGGTTCTTCATGAAGTCGGCAGTGCCGGACTTGGCGATGGTGCCCAGGTGGGTGATGACGTCTTCGCGGCTCATGCCGATACCGTTGTCCTCGAGGGTCACGGTACCCGCCTCCTTGTCGAAGCTCAGGCGAATCTTCAGGTCGGCGTCGCCTTCCAGCAACTCTGGCTTGGCCAGCGCCTCGAAGCGCAGCTTGTCGGCGGCGTCGGAGGCGTTGGAGATCAGTTCACGCAGGAAGATCTCCTTGTTCGAATACAAGGAATGGATCATGAGGTGCAGCAGTTGCTTTACCTCGGTCTGGAAGCCAAGCGTTTCTTTTTGAGTCTCCACACTCATGGTCTTCAAAACTCCGATCTGATTGCAATGGCGCCTGGCGGGCGGTACAGCCTGCTTTAACGGCGGATGTCATGCAGATGGGGGCTGCCCGGATGATTTCAAGGGCTTTTGCGGTTCGATCTTGAAATGCGCGCGGGCCGTGGCAATCGGCGACTGGCGGTCGCCCTGCCAGGCGGTAATGGCCACGTTGGTCACCCGTCGCCCCTGGCGCCACAATTGGCACTGGGCGTAGGTATCGCACAACAGCCCGGCGCGCAGGTAGTCGATGGAGAAATCGATGATCTTCGGAATGCTGGCGCTGTCGCTGTAGATCAGCAGGTACAGCGCTGCCGAAAGCTCCATGAAGCCGGCAATCACCCCGCCATGGATAGCGGGCAAGAGGGGGTTGCCGATAGTGTCCGGATTGGCCGGCAGGCGGAACAGCAGGTCATCCCCCTCGCGCTCGCATTCGATGCCGATCAACCCCGCGTAAGGAATCAATGCCAGCAAGGGGCGGTAGTCACCTTGCGCGTGTGCTGCATTGAGTTGCTGGCGAATGGCAGGCGGAATCATGACCCGCCCTCCTTCAGGCTGCTGCCGAAGCGGATGCCGCCCTTGACCTGCGGGCCCAACCGCATGAACGTACCCACCACTTGGCAGATCGGCCGCTCGGGGTCGTCCTGGTAGGCGCTGCCACGGGTGAAGATCACGTCGCGGGTCACCCGGTAACACTGGGCATGCCCATGGATGTCCTTGCCCGGTACCGACGGGTGCATGTAGTCGATGCGCAGATCCAGGGTCGGGCATACCTCGAAGTGCGGCAGTACGCATAGCGTGGCCATGCCGCAGGTGGTGTCCATCAGCGTTGTCAGCGCCCCACCGTGTACGGCACCGGTTTGCGGGTTGCCGACAATGGCCGGCGACCAGGGCAGGACCAGCGTCATGCCAGTTTCATCAGCCTGTGCCACACGCATCTGCAACAACTGGCAGTGTTTCAATGCCGAAAGAAAACGCTCGGCCATGGACATCAAGGTCGCATCACTCATAGGCTGTTACCACGTCCCTTCCAAACGGCATAGGTGGGTTCAAAAGTCCATGTAGAACGGGGCGTTATATATCTGAAACCTTCGTTGAACTTATTCCAAGTGGCTGCACTCGAAGGAACAAGTCACTTATCACACCAAGGAGAAACACCCCCATGCGTAAACCATTTGCTTTTGCTCTGATGCTGGCTGCTGCCATGGGCCTGGCTGCTTGCGATAAAGCGAGCGAAGACAAAGCCCAAGATGCGCAGGAACATGCCGAGCAAGCCCAGGAAAAGATGGGCGAAGCTCAGGATAAAATGAACGACGCCGCCAAGGAAAACGCCGAAGCTGCCAAAGATCAGGCTGAAGCCGAGCAAAAGGCTGCCGAAGAAGCCGCCCCGGCTACTCCGGCGCCGGCAGAACCTGCCAAGCAGTAATCAGCCCGATAAAAAAACCCGACGTTGTCGGGTTTTTTTTGCGTTGAATTCACGGTTAATCGTTTCAGTTAACTGCTACACCACCCTCTTTCAATGGCTCGCTGCTGACACTATCCGTGGGGGTAAAGACCATCACCTCCAGCACATCGGAATGGAACTCCCGACGGTACAAGATCAATACAACACCCACACTCATGCCCATGAACAACCACGGGCTGATGAACCAGCTCAACATGGCCATGCCGAAGTAATAGGAACGTAAACCAAGGTTGAACTGGTTGGCCGCCAGCGACAACACCCGTGCTGCCCGCGAGGCGAACGCCTTGCGTTCCAGTTCGTTGACCTGCCGTTCGCCAATCATCGGTGCCGAGCCAACCAGTACGGCAGCAAAGTTGTATTGGCGCATGCACCAGCTGAAAGTGAAGAAGGCGTACACGAAGACCATGGCCAGGCACAACAACTTGATCTCCGACATGCCCTGCGAAGTCTGCTGCACCAGCGGCAGGTCGGCCAGCAGCGACAGCGCCCTGTCGGAGGCCCCCAGCACGGTGAGGATACCGGCCAGGATGATCAAGGTGCTGGAGGCGAAGAACGACGCGTTGCGCTCCAGGTTGCCGATCACGCTGGCATCGGCAATACGGTTATCGCGCAGCAACATGCGCCGCATCCAGTCTTCACGGTAAAGGTGCAGCACGCTGGCCAGGCACGCGGTGTCGCGCCCTTTCCAGATCGCATACCGGGTATAGCCACCCCAGCACAGGGCGAACCAGGCGACGGCCAGCAGGTTGTTGAGGTTGCTTTGGATGAAATTCATGCAGGATTCCCGAAAAGGCCAGGTGCCTGAAGGATAGGGACCGGGTTTCGACGCTGGCAAGCGGCAAAAGGCACACATTCCTGCTGAAATTCGTACTGCCGGTGTGGACCAGAAAAAAGCCCCGCATCGTTGCCGATACGGGGCTCTGCAGCTTGCACCTTGGGCGGGCACCCTTCGGCTTGTGGCCGGTGCCGCCCCCAAGGCTTGGCCCGGCGCGTCAGGCCAGCGCTTCGCGCGGCTTGCCCAGCATGCGGTCGCAGGCGACGGCGCCCATCAGGGTCACCACCGATGGCACCAGCCAGGCCATGCCGGCATCGCTCAACGGCAGGTGCGCCATGAAGTCCGGGAGCATATGGGCAAGGCTGCTGCCCTTGATCGCATCGACCATACCGAACACCAGCGACACCAGCATGACCGGCGCCAGGATACGGGTCGGCGAATGCCACAGGTCTTTCACGAAACTCAGGCCGACTACCACGATGCAGGGCGGGTAGATGGCGGTAAGTACCGGGATCGAGAACATGATCAACTTGGTCAGGCCAAGGTTGGAAATCAACAGCGAGAAGCCAGCCAGGATCACCACCAGGGCGCGGTACGACAGCGGCAGGATCTGGCTGAAGTACTCGGCGCATGCGCAGGTCAGGCCCACCGCAGTCACCAGGCAGGCCAGCGCGATCAGCACCGCAAGGAAGCCGCTGCCCAACGAACCGAAGGTGTGCTGTACGTAGGCATGCAGAACGGCCGCGCCATTGGTGGCATCCGCCGCGATGTCGTGGCTGGTGGCGCCCAGACGGAACAGGCTGATGTAGACCAGGGCCAGGCCGACACCGGCGATCAGGCCGGCGATGATGGCATAACGGGTAATCAGCTTCGGCGACTCGACACCGCGCGAGCGGATGGCGTTGACGATGACGATACCGAACACCAGGGCCCCCAGGGTATCCATGGTCAGGTAGCCATCGGAGAAGCCTTTGGAGAAGGCCGCTGCCGCATAAGCCGGCTGCGCGTCACCCATGCCCCCTGCCGGCAGGGCAAAGGCGGCAATGCCCAGTACGGCCAGGGCGATGATCTTCAACGGCGCCAGGAAGCGGCCCACGGTATCGAGCAACTTGCCGGGGTACATCGACACGGCCAGCACCACAGCGAAATACACCAGGCTGTAGATGAACAGCGCCAGCGGGCTTTCCCCGGTCAGCGGAGCAACACCCACTTCGAACGAAACGGTCGCCGTACGCGGGGTAGCGAACAGTGGGCCGACCGACAGGTAGCAGACAGCCGCCAGCAAGCCGCCGAAGAATTTGCCGATCGGGCTGCTCAGGGCATCCATGCCACCACCGACCTTGGCCAGGGCGACCACGGTGATGACCGGCAGGCCTACGGCCGTGACCAGGAAGCCCAGCGCCGCCATCCACACATGGGGGCCGGACTGCAGGCCGACGATAGGCGGGAAGATGATGTTGCCTGCACCCACAAAAAGCGCAAACGTCATAAAGCCAAGCGCCAGGATATCCTGGCCTTTGAGAACTTTCATTTTAAGGTAGTACCACACTGCTGAAATCGGGATTCGAGAGGGGATTTCCCTTTGGATGAGGGGAAATGCTGCCCGGCTTGATAGGCCAGACCCGTTTAGCGTGTCGTTCCCTTTTGGGGTACGGGCACAGAGTGAGCGCGTAATGTAACCGTTTTGTCAGTCAAACGCACTGGAACAGTGCTGCTTGTCCGATGTGCGTACATGTTTGTCGTCTGTGCGACCGAAGACAGAGGGAATTATCCTCGGTTTAAACGCCGCGTCTGTGTGAAAATTCCTATTAAACCCATCGAAAAATCTACAGTGCCTGTTCTGGCCTCTTCGCGGGCTTGCCCGCTCCCACAGGGCTCACCGTATTCAGAGCTTGTGGGAGCGGGCAAGCCCGCGAAGAGGCCAGAACAGGAGCCACAAACGACAAAGGCCACCCGAAGGTGGCCTCTGTGCGCGTGGGGGGTGTAGCGGTATTACTTCTTGGCTTCCCAACCGGTCAGCTCGGCCAGGGCCTTGCCGATGTCGGCCAGGGAACGCACGGTTTTCACACCCGCGTCCTGCAGCGCAGCAAACTTCTCGTCTGCAGTGCCTTTGCCGCCAGAAATGATGGCGCCAGCGTGGCCCATGCGCTTGCCCGCAGGTGCGGTAACACCAGCGATGTAGGAAACGACAGGCTTGGTCACGTGGGCCTTGATGTAGGCCGCTGCTTCTTCTTCAGCCGAACCGCCGATCTCGCCGATCATGACGATCGCTTCGGTCTTCGGGTCTTCCTGGAACAGCTTCAGGATATCGATGAAGTTGGAGCCCGGGATCGGGTCACCACCGATACCGACACAGGTCGACTGGCCGAAGCCGGCGTCGGTGGTCTGCTTCACAGCTTCGTAGGTCAGGGTGCCGGAGCGCGACACGATACCGACCTTGCCTGGCAGGTGGATGTGGCCAGGCATGATGCCGATCTTGCACTCGCCCGGGGTGATGACACCTGGGCAGTTAGGGCCGATCAGGGTCACGCCCAGCTCGTCGCACTTGACCTTGGCATCCAGCATGTCCAGGGTTGGAATGCCTTCGGTGATGCAGACGATCAGCTTGATGCCGCCGAAGGCTGCTTCCAGGATCGAGTCCTTGCAGAAAGGAGCCGGTACGTAGATGACCGAAGCATCAGCGCCGGTAGCTTCCACGGCTTCCTTGACGGTGTTGAACACCGGCAGGCCCAGGTGGGTGGTGCCACCCTTGCCTGGGGTTACGCCGCCGACCATCTTGGTGCCGTAGGCGATGGCCTGTTCGGAGTGGAAAGTACCCTGCGAGCCGGTGAAGCCCTGGCAGATGACTTTGGTGTCTTTATTGATCAGGACGCTCATTACTTGCCCTCCGCAGCTTTGACAACTTGTTGAGCAGCGTCGGTCAGGCTGGTTGCCGCAATGATGTTCAAACCGCTTTCTGCCAGTACTTTAGCGCCCAGTTCGGCGTTGTTGCCCTCAAGGCGAACGACGACCGGAACCTTGACGCCGACTTCTTTCACTGCACCGATGATGCCTTCGGCAATCATGTCGCAGCGAACGATGCCGCCGAAGATGTTGACCAGAACGGCCGCGACATTGCTGTCGGACAGAATGATCTTGAACGCTTCGGTAACGCGCTCTTTGGTAGCACCGCCGCCAACGTCGAGGAAGTTGGCCGGCTTGCCGCCGTGCAGGTTGACGATGTCCATGGTACCCATGGCCAGGCCGGCACCGTTGACCATGCAGCCGATGTTGCCTTCGAGGGCAACGTAGTTCAGTTCGAACTTGGCAGCGTGGGCTTCACGGGCGTCGTCCTGCGACGGGTCGTGGAAGGTTTTCAGCTTAGGCTGACGGTACATGGCGTTGGCGTCGATGTTGATCTTGGCATCGAGGCAGTGCAGGTCGCCATCGGCCTTGATCACCAGCGGGTTCACTTCCAGCAGTGCCAGGTCGTGATCCTTGAACAGCTTGGCCAGGCCTACGAAGATCTTGGCGAACTGTTGAACTTGCTTGCCTTCCAGGCCCAGCTGGAATGCCAGCTCGCGACCCTGGAACGGCTGTGCGCCGACCAGTGGGTCGATGGTGGCCTTGAGGATTTTCTCAGGCGTTTCGTGAGCGACTTTCTCGATGTCCACGCCACCTTCGGTGGAGGCCATGAACACGATGCGGCGGCTCGAACGATCGACTACAGCGCCCAGGTACAGCTCTTTGGCGATGTCAGTGCAGGATTCGACCAGAATCTTGGAGACGGGTTGACCGTTGGCATCGGTCTGGTAGGTAACCAGATTCTTGCCCAACCACTGTGCAGCGAACGCCTTGGCGTCTTCCTTGCTGCGAACCAGCTTGACGCCGCCCGCTTTACCGCGACCACCCGCGTGAACCTGGGCTTTGACTACCCACTCGTTCCCGCCGATCTTGTCGCAGGCTTCTGCAGCTTGCTCAGGGGTATCGACTGCGAAACCCTTGGAAACTGGCAGGCCGTACTCAGCGAACAGCTGCTTACCCTGATACTCGTGAAGATTCATGCTTTTTACCGTCTTCGTTAGGTACTGCGCTTCGGCGCTGCGCCATTACTGGCGCCGCGCCACCTGTGACCGTTGACCCCGGCTTATCCCATGTGATCCGGTCCGGCGGACGTTCCGCGGTGAGTCATGCACGCAAGACTCACGACGGGCTGCCCGCCGTGGTTTCTTATGATTAACGCTTCTTACGGTTGGCCACGTGAATGGCGCCGCCATTCACAGCCAGCGCTGCTTCATGCAGCGCTTCGGACAGGGTTGGATGGCTGAAGACCATCATGCCCAGGTCCTCGGCACTGGTGCCGAATTCCATTGCGATTGCGCCCTGCTGCACCAGTTCGGCAGCCGATGGGCCAATCACGTGTACACCCAGCACGCGGTCGGTCTTGGCGTCGGCGATGACCTTGACGAAACCACCGGTGTCGTTGGCCGCCATCGCACGGCCGCTGGCCGCGAACGGGAAGGTGCCTACGTTAACCTCAACACCCTCGGCCTTCAAGGATTGTTCGGTCTTGCCGACCCACGCGATTTCCGGGTGGGTGTAGATCACCGAAGGGATCAGGTCGTAGTTCATCTGGGCCTTGTGGCCCTTGATGCGCTCAACCACCATGATGCCCTCTTCCGAGGCCTTGTGCGCCAGCATCAGGCCACGCACCACGTCACCGATGGCATAGACGCCCGGCACGCTGGTCGCGCAGTGGTCGTCGACGTAGATGTAGCCACGCTCGTCGATGGTCACGCCGCTGTCGGAAGCCAGCAGGTCGGTGGTCACCGGACGGCGGCCGACCGCAACGATCAGCTTGTCGAAGGTGATCTTCTGCTCGCCTTCGGCGTTGGTGTAGGTGACTTCGACTTCGTCGCCGTTGACTTTCGAGCCGGTCACGCGCGCGCCCAGCTTGATGTCCAGGCCTTGTTTGGTCAGGGTCTTCTGGGCTTCTTTCGACACGGCAGTGTCGGCAGCCATCAGGAAGGTGTCCAGGGCTTCCAGCACGGTGACTTCAGCGCCCAGGCGAGCCCATACCGAGCCCAGCTCCAGGCCGATGACGCCAGCACCGATCACACCCAGGCGCTTGGGTACGGCCTGGAATTCCAGGGCGCCGGTGGAGTCGACGATGACGTTCTGGTCGACAGGCGCTGGCGGAATGTCGATGGGGCGCGAGCCGGAGGCCAGGATCACATTCTCGGCTTCGATCACTTCGGTGGTGCCGTCAGCCTTGGTGACTTCGACCTTCTTGCCCGCCAGCAGCTTGCCGTGGCCCTGGATCGAAGTAACACCGTTGGCCTTGAACAGGGTGGCCACGCCACCGGTCAGGTTCTTGACGATGCCAGCCTTGCGGCCAACCATCGCGGCAACGTCCATCTTCACTTCACCGGTGGAGATGCCATGCACGTTGAAGCTTTCTTTGGCTTCCTTGTACTTCCAGGAGCTGTCAAGCAGGGCCTTGGAAGGAATGCAACCGACGTTCAGGCAGGTGCCGCCCAGGGCCAGCTTGCCCTCGGCGTCGGTGTACTTCTCGATACAGGCAGTCTTCAGACCGAGTTGTGCGGCCTTGATGGCAGCGACATAACCGCCAGGACCTGCACCGATTACCACTACGTCGAATTTCTGGGTCATAAAAGATTCCTTTTGAGCTTCAAGCAGCAAGCTGCAAGCTGCGAGACAGACAGGCTTCGACTTGAAGCTTGCCGCTCGCAGCTTACAGCCGCGCGATTAGATGTCCAGCAGCAGGCGAGACGGATCTTCCAGCAGGTTCTTGATGGTGACCAGGAAGGTTACCGCTTCCTTGCCATCGATCAGGCGGTGATCGTAGGACAGCGCCAGGTACATCATCGGGCGAATCACCACTTGGCCATTAACGGCCATCGGGCGCTGGATGATGTTGTGCATGCCGAGGATCGCGGCCTGCGGCGGGTTGACGATCGGGGTCGACATCATCGAACCGAAAGTACCGCCGTTGGTGATGGTGAAGGTGCCACCGGTCATCTCTTCGATCGACAGCTTGCCGTCACGGGCCTTCTTGCCGAAGGTGGCGATGCCGTTTTCGATTTCGGCCAGGCTCATCGATTCGGCGTTACGCAGTACCGGTACCACCAGGCCACGGTCGCTGGACACCGCGACGCCGACGTCGGCATAGCCGTGGTAGACGATGTCGTTGCCGTCGATCGAGGCGTTGACCGCCGGGAAGCGCTTCAGCGCCTCGGTGGCAGCCTTGACGAAGAACGACATGAAGCCCAGGCGCACGCCGTTGTGGGTCTTCTCGAACAGGTCCTTGTACTTCGAACGCAGGGCCATGACTTCGGTCATGTCCACTTCGTTGAAGGTGGTCAGCATGGCCATGCTCGACTGGGCTTCTACCAGGCGCTCGGCGATCTTGGCACGCAGGCGGGTCATCGGGACGCGCTTCTCGGTGCGGTCGCCAGCAGCGGTGACCACCGGGGCAGCAGCAGCGGCAGCAGGCTTGGCAGCCGGCGCAGCGGCAGGTGCCGACTTCTTGTTGGCAACCGCTGCAACCACGTCTTCCTTGGTGACGCGACCACCTTTGCCGGTACCGGCAACGCTGGCCAGGTCGATGCCGTTTTCTTCGGCCAGCTTGCGCGCAGCCGGGGCGGCGACCGGGTCGTCTTCACCAGCATCGGCAGCTGCCGCAGCGGGTGCAGCGGCAGGTGCAGCGGCGGCGGCAGGTGCGGCAGCAGCGCCGCCTTCAACGATCGAACCCAGCACCTCGTCGGACAGGACGGTGTCGCCCTCGCCCTTGACGATGTCGCCCAGCACGCCGTCAGCGGTAGCCAGCACTTCCAGGACGACCTTGTCGGTCTCGATGTCGACGATCAGCTCGTCACGCTTGACGGCTTCGCCCGGCTTCTTGTGCCAGGTGGCAACGGTGCCATCGGCAACCGATTCCGGGAAGGTTGGGGCTTTGATCTCGATAGCCATTATCTGTATTTCCTTAAATTCGGTTTCAGGTGCGCGAAGGCGTTAGACAGTGAAGGCGTCTTGCAGCAGTTTTTCCTGCTGTTCGGCGTGCTTCGAAGCGTAACCACAAGCTGGCGCGGCGGAAGCGTCGCGGCCGGCGTATTCCAGGACCAGCGCCTTGTTGTGGCGGCCCAGGATACGGCGCATGTGGTGCTGGCTGCTGTACCAGGCACCCTGGTTCATCGGCTCTTCCTGACACCACACGGCATGCTTGAGGTTGGTGTACGGCGCCAGGATTTCGACCAGGTCGTCCTCCGGGAACGGATACAGCTGCTCGATACGCACGATGGCGATGTCTTCGCGGCCCTCGGCACGGCGTTTCTCCAGCAGGTCGTAGTAGACCTTGCCGCCGCACAGGACCAGGCGTTCGACCTTGGCCGGATCGAGGTTGTCGATTTCCGGGATCACGGTCTGGAACGAGCCTTCTGCCAGGTCTTCCAGGGTCGAAACGGCCAGCTTGTGACGCAGCAGCGACTTCGGTGTCAGCACGATCAGCGGCTTGCGCAGCGGGCGAATGACCTGACGACGCAGCAGGTGGTAGATCTGCGCCGGCGTGGTTGGCACGCAGACCTGGATGTTGTGCTCGGCACACAGCTGCAGGTAACGCTCCAGGCGCGCGGAGGAGTGCTCCGGGCCCTGCCCTTCATAGCCGTGCGGCAGCAGCATGGTCAGGCCGCACAGGCGACCCCACTTGTGCTCGCCGCTGGTGATGAACTGGTCGATGACCACTTGCGCACCGTTGGCGAAGTCGCCGAACTGGGCTTCCCAGATCACCAGCGCGTTCGGCGTGGTGGTCGAGTAGCCATATTCGAAGGCCAGCACGGCTTCTTCCGACAGGAAGGAGTCGTACAGCTCGAACATCGGCTGGCCCGGGAACAGGTTCTTCAGCGGTACATAGGTGCCGGCATCCTTCTGGTTGTGCAGCACTGCATGGCGGTGCGAGAAGGTGCCACGGCCGATGTCCTGGCCGGTCATGCGGATCGGGTGACCTTCGAACTGCAGGGTGGCGTAGGCCATGGTCTCTGCATAACCCCAGTTGATCGGCAGGCCACCGGCCTGCATCTTCTGGCGGTCTTCGTAGATCTTCGCCACCTGGCGCTGGACGACGAAGCCTTCCGGGATTTCCAGCAGCTTGGCCGACAGGTCCTGCAAGGTCTTGAGGTCGAAGCGGGTGTCGTGACGCGCAGTCCAGGCATGGCCCAGGTAGGGGCGCCAGTCGACGAACAGCTCGCGGTTCGGCTCCTTGACCAGGCTTTTCACCACGTGCAGGCCGTTGTCCAGCGCGTTGCGGTACTCGTCGATCTTCGCCTGGGCACGCTCGGCATCGATACGGCCAGCCTGGATCAGCGACTCGGCGTACAGCTCGCGGGTGGTACGCTGCTTGGTGATCTGCTGGTACATCAGCGGCTGGGTGCCGCTCGGCTCGTCGGCCTCGTTGTGGCCGCGACGGCGGTAGCAGACCAGGTCGATGACCACGTCACGCTTGAACTGCATGCGGTAGTCGATGGCCAGCTGGGTGACAAACAGCACTGCTTCCGGGTCATCGCCGTTCACGTGCAGGATCGGCGCCTGGATCATCTTGGCCACGTCGGTGGCGTACTCGGTGGAGCGCGCGTCCAGCGGGTTGCTGATGGTGAAACCAACCTGGTTGTTGATCACGATGTGCACGGTGCCGCCGGTCTTGAAACCGCGGGTCTGCGACATCTGGAAGGTTTCCATGACCACACCCTGGCCGGCGAATGCAGCGTCGCCGTGGATCGAGATCGGCAGCACCTTGTCGCCAACGGTGTCGTTGCGGCGGTCCTGACGGGCGCGCACCGAACCCTCGACCACCGGCGAAACGATTTCCAGGTGGGACGGGTTGAACGCCATGGCCAGGTGCACTTCGCCACCGGAGGTCATCACGTTCGAGGAGAAGCCCTGGTGATATTTCACGTCACCGGAGCCCAGCTCGTTCATCTTCTTGCCTTCGAACTCGTCGAACAGCTCGCGCGGGCTCTTGCCGAAGGTGTTCACCAGCACGTTCAGACGGCCACGGTGGGCCATGCCGATGACCACTTCCTTGGTGCCGTAGGAGCCGGAACGCTGGATCATTTCGTCCAGCATCGGGATCAGGCTCTCGCCACCTTCCAGGCCGAAGCGCTTGGTGCCTGGGTACTTGGTGCCCAGGTATTTTTCCAGGCCTTCACCGGCGGTAACGCGCTCGAGCAGGTGGGCCTGCACGTCAGCGGAGTATTCCGGACGGCCGCGCACGCTTTCCAGGCGCTGCTGGAACCAGCTGCGCTGCTCGGAATCGACGATGTGGGTGAACTCGGCGCCAATGGTGCGACAATATGTCTTCTGGAGTGCATCCAGGATGTCGCGTAGGCTCGCCTCCTCTTTGCCGATGAACAGGTCGCCGGCACGGAAGGTCGTATCAAGATCGGCATTGGTCAAGCCGTAGTGATTGATCGACAGGTCTACGGGCGCAGGGCGCTGCCACAACCCCAACGGGTCGAGCTTGGCAGCCTGATGGCCGCGCATACGATAGGCCTGGATCAGTCGCAGAACTTCAACCTGCTTCTTCTCGTGTTCACTGCTCACGCTCCCGGCAGATACCGGTTGGGCGCGGCGCTGGTTCTTTGCCAGCAGTACGAAATGGTCGCGGATTGTCGAGTGCGATACATCAGTAGCGGTGCTGCCGTCGGCTGGCAACTTCTGGAAGTAAGTGCGCCACTCTTCTGGCACAGCGTTAGGGTCGTGCAGGTAGAGCTCGTAGAGCTCTTCCACATATGCAGCGTTACCACCTGAAAGGTGGGCGCTATCCCACATGCGCTGCATCACGCTTTCTTGCATGCTTGGTCACCCTCGATTAGGGGACTGATCGGCGAGAGCCGAAGCAAACCTGGAAAAGTCCGAAAACAGCGACTGAACCACGCCACCTGGATCCTGCTGATTTTCCGGGTACCAGCCCGGAAAGCCCCTGCTGGTCTCATATCTTCATAGGTAATGAGCGCGGGCTTTTTGGGCCCTTGCTCGGGTTTTACCTCAGTGCGGGCTCACCGCCCGCACCTCGGCTTACTGCAGGTACAACACTGTGTATCAGGTGCCGCTTTGCAGCAGCATGTTACGTACGTGGCCGATTGCCTTGGTCGGGTTGAGACCTTTCGGGCAAACGTTCACGCAGTTCATGATCCCGCGGCAGCGGAATACGCTGAACGGGTCATCCAGGGACGCCAGGCGCTCCTGAGTCTTGGTGTCGCGGCTGTCGGCCAGGAAACGGTAGGCCTGCAGCAGCGCGGCCGGGCCCAGGAACTTGTCCGGGTTCCACCAGAACGACGGGCAGGAAGTCGAGCAGCAAGCGCACAGGATGCACTCGTACAGGCCGTCCAGCTTTTCGCGGTCTTCCGGCGACTGCAGGCGCTCGATGGCCGGGGCCGGCGTGTCATTCTGCAGGAACGGCTTCACCTTCTCGTACTGCTTGTAGAAGATGCTCATGTCGACCACCAGGTCACGAATGACCGGCAGGCCTGGCAGAGGGCGCAGAACCAGCTTGTTGCCCTTGACCACCGCCGACAGCGGGGTGATGCAGGCCAGGCCGTTCTTGCCGTTCATGTTCATGCCGTCGGAACCGCACACGCCTTCACGGCAGGAACGACGGTACGAGAAACCTTCGTCCTTTTCCTTGATCAGGGCCAGTACGTCCAGCACCATCAAGTCCTTGCCGCCGGTATCGACGTCGAACGACTCCATTTTTGGCGCCGAATCGGTATCCGGGTTGTAACGATAAACTTCGACTTTCAACATAGCAGCCACCCTTAGTAAGTCCGGACTTTTGGTTCGAAGGCTGGAACAGTCTTCGGCGCAAAGTTGACGCCACGCTTGGCAACGCGCTTCTCACCCGGGTAGTACAGGGTGTGGCACAGCCAGTTTTCGTCGTCACGGTCTTCGAAGTCTTCACGGGCGTGAGCGCCACGGGACTCTTTACGGGCTTCGGCCGCGATGGCGGTAGCTTCGGCGACTTCCAGCAGGTTCTGCAGCTCCAGCGCTTCGATACGCGCGGTGTTGAAGGCCTGGGACTTGTCGTTGATCTTGACGTTGGCGATGCGCTCACGCAGGCCGGCCAGTTGCTCGATACCCTTCTGCATGTATTCGCCGGTACGGAACACACCGAAGTAGTTCTGCATGCAGCTCTGCAGCTCGCGCTTCAGGCTGGCTACGTCTTCACCGGAAGTACGCTCGTTGAGCTTGTTCAGGCGGTTCAGGGCAACATCGATATCGGTGTCGCTGGCGTCGAGGTGCTCGATACCGTCGCTCAGTGCCTTCTCCAGGTGCAGGCCGGCAGCACGGCCGAATACCACCAGGTCGAGCAGCGAGTTGCCGCCCAGGCGGTTGGCACCGTGTACCGATACGCACGCAACTTCACCTACGGCGAACAGGCCAGGGATGATGTGATCCTTGCCTTCTTCGTCCATGGTGATGGCCTGGCCATGAATGTTGGTGGCAACACCACCCATCATGTAGTGGCAGGTCGGAACCACCGGCACCGGCGCGACAACCGGGTCGACGTGGGCGAAGGTCTTGGACAGCTCGCAGATACCTGGCAGGCGGCTGTGCAGCACTTCTTCGCCCAGGTGGTCCAGCTTCAGCAGCACGTGGTCCTTGTTCGGGCCCACGCCGTTGCCGGCGATGATTTCCTTGACCATGGAACGGGCGACCACGTCGCGGCCGGCCAGGTCTTTGGCGTTCGGCGCGTAACGCTCCATGAAGCGCTCGCCGTGGGCGTTGATCAGGTAGCCACCCTCACCACGGCAACCTTCGGTGACCAGTACACCGGCGCCGGCGATGCCGGTCGGGTGGAACTGCCACATTTCGATGTCCTGCACCGGAACGCCTGCACGCAGGGCCATGCCGATACCGTCACCGGTGTTGATCAGGGCGTTGGTGGTGGAGGCGTAGATACGACCGGCACCGCCAGTGGCCAACACGGTAGCCTTGGACTTGATGTACATGGTTTCGCCGGTTTCGATGCAGATCGCGATCACACCAACGAAAGCGCCTTCCTTGTTTTTCACCAGGTCAACGGCGTAGTACTCGTTGAGGAAGGTGGTGCCGGCCTTCAGGTTACCCTGGTACAGGGTGTGCAGCAGCGCATGACCGGTACGGTCGGACGCCGCGCAGGTACGGGCGGCCTGGCCACCTTTACCGAAGTCCTTGGACTGGCCACCGAACGGGCGCTGGTAGATACGGCCGGTTTCGGTACGCGAGAACGGCAGGCCCATGTGGTCCAGCTCGAATACGGCAGCCGGGCCTTCCTGACACATGTATTCGATAGCGTCCTGGTCACCGATGTAGTCGGAACCCTTGACGGTATCGTACATGTGCCAGCGCCAGTCGTCGTTCGGGTCGGCCGAAGCGATGGCGCAGGTGATGCCACCCTGGGCGGATACAGTGTGCGAACGGGTCGGGAAGACCTTGGTGACTACGGCAGTCTTGTGGCCGCCTTGAGCCAGTTGCAGCGCAGCGCGCATGCCGGCGCCGCCGCCACCGATGATGATGGCGTCGAAAGAAATGGTTGGAATGCTAGCCATGAATCAGATACCCCAGAGAATCTGCACACCCCAGACGAAGTAAGCGAACATCGCAACGCCGCATACCGCCTGGAACAGGAAACGAATCGCAGTTGCCGACTTGCCGAACGACATAGGCGTCAGGTAGTCGGTAGCAATGGTCCACATGCCGACCCAGGCGTGAGCGCCGAGGGCAACGAGGGCCAGCAAGCTGAAGATTCGCATCGCGTTGTTGGAGAACAGACCATGCCACTGGGTGTAGTCGATGCCTGGGTGGGCGACCACGTAGCCGATCAGGAAGATGAAATAAGCCGCGAGAACGACCGCAGATACGCGCTGCGCCATCCAGTCATAGAGGCCCGAACGCGACAGGTTCGTGACATTGGTTACCATACCCAAACTCCCACCAGAACGATCAGCACCACGGAGATGACGATCACGATTTTCGAGCCCAGCTTGCCGCCTTCCAGCGTCTCGCCGATGCCCATGTCCATGATCAGGTGACGAACACCTGCCACGAGGTGATAAAGCAGGGCAGACAACAGCCCCCAGGTCACGAACTTGGCCAGCGGGCTGGTCAGACACGCCTTCACCTCGCCGAAGCCTTCCTCGGAACCCAGCGATTTGCCCAGTGCATAAAGCATGATGGCAAGGCCGATGAACAGGATGACGCCGGAGATACGGTGCAGGATGGACGTGTACGCAGTGACAGGGAGCTTGATGGTCCTTAGGTCTAGGTTTACAGGTCGTTGGCTTTTCACGGCTTTTTTCACACTGAAGAGCCCCTAGCGAATCAGGGCAAAGTTGTTGGTAAGTGTACTGGTCAGGTACCCACCACCCAGGGAACGGCGACCCCCAGCAGTTCGGGCTTGCAAGCCCCTGGCGGTCGGGTGCCGAGTATAGACAGTTAGGCTGCTTATGACAACGTGACGGGGTAGCCCAAATAGCGCATTGCCTTTAATGAACAAAAGGCGTAAATGGGCGAGAATTTCGGGAAAAATCAGGCTTGAATGCCTGATTCAACAAGCCTTTAGGCAAATTGACATCTGAATTTATCCCTCTATAGTGGTGCGGGCCCTGCGTGGGGGGTCTGTCTGATGATTTCAAGCATTAATAGGAGGCCACATGGCTGACAAAAAAGCGCAGTTGGTCATCGAGGGCGCTGCCCCCGTCGAGCTGCCCATTTTAACCGGCACCGTTGGTCCTGATGTAATCGACGTCCGCGGGTTAGGGGCCACTGGTCACTTCACCTTCGACCCTGGTTTCATGGCGACCGCCTCGTGCGAGTCGAAGATCACCTACATTGACGGCGACAAAGGGATCCTGCTGCACCGCGGCTACCCGATCGAACAGCTCGCCGAGCAATCCGACTACCTCGAAACCTGCTACCTGCTGCTCAACGGCGAACTGCCGAATGCCGAGCAGAAGGCGCAGTTCGTCAGCACCGTGAAAAACCACACCATGGTTCACGAGCAGCTGAAGTCGTTCTTCAACGGTTTCCGCCGCGACGCCCACCCGATGGCGGTCATGTGCGGTGTGGTCGGCGCCCTGTCGGCGTTCTACCACGACTCCCTGGACATCAATAACCCGCAACACCGCGAAATCTCCGCGGTGCGCCTGGTCGCGAAGATGCCGACCCTGGCGGCGATGGTTTACAAGTACTCCATGGGCCAGCCGATGATGTACCCGCGCAACGACCTGTCGTACGCGGAAAACTTCCTGCACATGATGTTCAACACCCCGTGCGAGATCAAACCGATCAGCCCGGTACTGGCCAAGGCAATGGATCGGATCTTCATCCTCCATGCCGACCATGAGCAGAACGCCTCCACCTCCACCGTGCGCCTGGCCGGCTCGTCGGGTGCCAACCCGTTCGCCTGTATCGCCGCGGGCATCGCTGCCCTGTGGGGCCCGGCGCACGGCGGTGCGAACGAAGCCGTACTGACCATGCTCGATGAAATCGGCGATGTCTCGAACATCGACACCTTCATCGCCAAGGCCAAGGACAAGAACGACCCGTTCAAGCTGATGGGCTTCGGTCACCGCGTCTACAAGAACCGTGACCCGCGCGCCACCGTGATGAAACAGACCTGCGATGAAGTACTGCGCGAGCTGGGCATCAAGAACGACCCGCAGCTGGAACTGGCCATGCGCCTGGAAGAGATCGCACTGACCGATCCGTACTTCATCGAGCGCTCGCTGTACCCGAACGTCGACTTCTACTCGGGGATCATCCTCAAGGCGATCGGCATTCCAACCAGCATGTTCACCGTGATCTTCGCCCTGGCACGTACCGTGGGCTGGATCTCGCACTGGAAAGAAATGCTCTCCAGCCCGTACAAGATCGGCCGTCCGCGCCAGCTGTACACCGGCGAGCAGAAGCGCGACATCGTTGCCCTTGGCGACCGCAAGTAAGGCTTGATCGGGTAACGCTTAAGCCCCCCGGCCAGCCCTTGGGCCGCGCGCACGCCTGGTGTCGCGCGACCCAAGGGCTGGCTCATGCCCTCCCCCGGCGATACGCATCAGCCACCCAGGCCAACTAGCGTGCGACTTGCGCAGCACTGCCCACGATTGCCGTCGGCCCCGGTGACCAGCCACCCCCGAGCGCCTTGAACAGGTTCACCTGGTTGATCTCGCGCGCCAGCTCCAGCTCCAGCCAACGCTGCTGCGCACCGAACAGCGAGCGCTGGGCGTCCATGGTCGAGAAGTAGCTGTCCAGACCTGCCTCGAAACGCAGCCGCGACTGCCGGTAGGCTTGCTCATAGTCCTCGACCAGCTGCCGCTGGGCCGCAACCTGCGGCAGCATCTCCTGCCGCGCATTCAACGCATTGGCCGCTTCACGGAAGGCGTTGAGCACGGTCTGCTCGTAAGCAGCCACACGCTGGTCGTATTGGGCCCAAGTGGCATCCACCCCTGCCCTGCGCTGGCCGGCATCGAGCAATGTCAGCGAACCGAGCGCCGCCAGGTTCCAGAACTGAGCCGGGCTTGTCAGCAGCCGCGAAAAGTCCCCACTCAGGCTACCCAGCGCGCCTGTCAACGAAAAGCTGGGGAAATAGGCGGCCCGCGCACTGCCGATTTCTGCATTGGCAGCGCGCAGCTGAGCCTGCGCCGCCCGGATATCGGGCCGCCGCTCAAGCAGGCTTGAAGGCACCCCGGCGGGTACATCGGCTGTCGCCATCTGCGCCCCAAGCTGGCCCTCCGGCAACAGCCCGGCCGGTACCGTTTGCCCTAACAGCACCCGCAACGCATTGAGGTTCTGCGCCACTTGCATCCGGTAGGTACTGACTTGCACGGCAGCAGTGTTGGTGATGGCATCGGCTTGGTGGACATCGATGCGTGCGGTCGAACCCAGGTTGAAACTGGAACGCAGCAATTGCCCGTAATGCTGCTGGGATTCGAATGTGCGCTCTGCCAGCCCAAGCAAGCTCTGATTGGCCTTGAGCGTCAGCCAGGTCCCGGCTACTTCGCCGATCAAGGCCATGCGTGCAGCCTGGTAGTCGGCCAGCGTGGCATGAAAGCGCGCCTCGGCCGCATGGGCCTGGCTTCGCGCCCGGCCGAAGAAGTCCAGCTCATAGGCCGTGAACCCCACGGTGGCCTGGAAGGTGTTGGCCACACTGCCGGCACTGGAGCCGCCCCCGGGGGTTTGCTCCAGCGCCGGCAACTTTGCGCGCCCGGCATAGGTGTCGACGCCCAGGCTGGGGTACAGCGCTGCCGCGGCGCCCTGATAGCCTGCCCTGGCCTGCGCCACGCTGGCTGCGGCTTGCTGCAAGTCACGGTTGTCGACAAGGGCCAACTCGATCAACCGGCGCAAGCGGCTGTCACTGACGAACGCTCGCCAATCCGGGTCGAAAGCGTTTCGCGGATCACAGCAGCCCGCCTCGACGCTATCCGGCCAGCCGGTGTCCATGGGGGACGCCGGTGTCTCGTAGGCAGGCTCGAGCGAACAGCCGGCCAAAGACAGTTGAGCGGCCAACATCACACACTGCAGGGGTCTAGTCATGGGCCCTTCCCTCACCAAACGCTGTTCATCAAGGCACGCAGTTGAGCCAGCACGCCGAGAAGGCCGCTGGAAGCCTGCAGGGCGGCCGGCTGGGCGCTGCGGCGCTTCACAGCCACCCGCGCGCTGGCGATGGGCGCCTGCCGCGGCCGGCGCACCAGCCGCAGGCGCCAGTCGCCTTCGCCCAGCAGCGCCCGGCGCAGCAAGGTGAAGAACGCAGTGGCGGGTTGCGCCGTGCTGGCCACATTGGGATTGGCCTGGCTGAACAGCCTGGTGATCAGCGCGCGCCGCTGCGCCTCATGCACCGCCACGAAGCGCAGCCCCAGCCGTTGGCTGCCATCCCGGCGTACCACCTCTGCCCCCAGCCAGCCCACCTTGTCCACCCATACCTGGCCACGCCTGCCGCACGGCACCTCGCCGGCCATGGCGCCCTCGAACGCCGCCCCGCTGATCGAGATATCGACCAGTTGCCCACCCAGCGTACCGGTGCCCAGGCGCAGCTGGGTGGGGCGAGCAAACGGAAAGCGCTCCTCGCCGTGCAGCCGCGGCCGATCAACGCAGGCCACCAGTGTCGCCAGGTTGTACAGCAGCACCAGCACCGTCCAGCTCAGGTTGAACACCATATTGCCGTCCAGTCGGCTGGCAGTGCTGATCGCCGTGATTGCGCCGACCTGCGCCAACACACTCAAGGCCAGGAAAAACCCGAACAGCTTCCAGTGCACTTGGGTCTGGGAGCGGTCCAGGCCTTTGGCCGTCACCTTGAAAGGCCGCCCGAACGGGCGAATCGCAGCACTTATCAGGGTCGCGGTCACCGCCAATGCGCAAACGATCTGCGTCACCTCGGTGAAGATCGGCAGTGAGCGCCGCCCGGTCACCCAGGTGCTGTAACCCCAATAGGCGATCAGCGCCGGCATGCCGAAGGCCAGAAACGCTGCCGGCGTTGCATAGAAACCGGCAATGCCGAAATACCAATACAGCACCGGCGACACCAGCATCATCAGGATGAAAGGCTTGGAGCACCAATGCAGCAGGCCGTGCAGGTAATGCAGGCGATCGTTCAGGCCATAGCCACGACCGAACAGCGGCCCCTGGCGCAGCAAGGCCACCTGGATCGTCCCCAGGCACCAGCGGCCGCGCTGGTTGATGTACTCGGTCAGGCCCTCGGCAGACAGCCCGATGGACAAACGCTCGTTCAGCCAGCGGGTGATGTAGCCCATCTGCATCAGGCGGTAGGACGTGTAGATGTCCTCACAGACCGACCCCGTGGGAAAACCACCCATGCGCTCGACCAGATCACGCCGCACCACGAACGATGTGCCCACGCAGAACGCTGCATTCCAGGCATCCTTGGCAGGCTGGAACACATCGAAAAATACCCGTTGCTCATCCACCCAGCTGTTTGCCGACCCCAGGTTATGCTGGATAGGGTCCGGGTTGTAGTAGAACTGCGGGGTCTGCACCAACCCGACCTCAGGGTCCTGGAACAGCCCCAAGGTCCGCAGCAGAATCGGCCGCTGCGGGGCGAAGTCTGCATCCAGCACCAGTATGTACGGCGCGTTGGTACTGGCTGCCGACTGGCGCAGGCCGTTGTTCAGGTTGCCCGCCTTGGCGTGCAGGTTGTCATCGCGCCGCGTGTAACGCACCCCCATGCTCGCGCAGTAGTCGCGCAGCCAGTCCCGCCGCGTGTCATCCAGCACCCAGAGGGTGAAGTTGGGATAGTCCATGGCCTGCGCGGCAATGATGGTCTTCTCCAGAACCTCGAGCCCTTCGTTGTAGGTGCAGATGAACACATCGACCGCCGGCGCCTCGGCCCCCATCGCGCGCAAGCGCTGCTCGCAAGCGTCCGCGGCGTGGCGGTGATCGCTGCGCCGGCACATCACCACGATCGAAAACAAGGTATAGGCAATGCCCAACAACTCGAAGAACAGGAAGCCATAAGCCCATACCGTGGCGAACCCCGCGCGGCTGTCAGGCAAGGTGTCGGCGAAGCGCCAGGCCACGTACCTGACCAGCAGTGCCGCGGTCAGCGCGCCAAACAGCAGGCGCGCCAGCCATTGCTCGCGGTGGGCCATGCAACTCAGCAGGACCACGATGGCCAGCGTCCACAGGTTGATTTGCAGCAGTTGTGTCGAGTCCAGTGCTTGCATGTCAGTGGGCCTTGTAATCGCCAGTGAAAGGGTTGACGCCGGTGGCAGCGATCGCCGCCCACGCCGTGGCGCCCAAATGGGGCAGGTGGAAGTACAGGAAATCGTCATGGGTCGAGTCCGGCCCCACGCTCAGCCCCGTACTGACCTGTGCCTCCGGGGTGGCGTACAGCCAGCCATTGCCAGCCTGTTGCGCCAGCAACAACGGCCACAATGGCTGCGCCAGGGGCGCCAGGCCGCGAAGGCTGGCAACGGCCGCCACCTGCGCCGTGCCTTCGGTCCAGATACCGTCAGGGTCCTGCTTGAAGCCATAGCCCTGAGCGAAACCATGGGCCCGCTCCACGAACGTCAGTGCCTGCAGCCACTGCTGCGGTGCGTCGGCAATGGCAATCAGCGGCCAGATCTGCGCATCCAGGCCCGACTGCTGCGTCTGCGGTGTTCGGCCATCGGGCAAGGTACCGATCAGGAACCGGCCTTGGCCGGCATCCCAGTGGGCCTCGACGAAGCCGCGGGCGATGCGCGCCTGCCGGCCAGCTTCGCTATCGTTGTCCAGCCGCGCCAACGAGGCCCAGGCTGCCGCCAGATCGACGTTATGCTCAGTGGACTTCCAGGTCTGCACCTGCGGGGCAGCGGCGAACCCGTAAATGCCTCCGTTGAAGCCTGCCGGTGGCCCCTTGTCGAAGGTGGTGCGCCGGGCCCAGTCGAGCACCTTTCTGCTCGCCTGCAAATAACGCGCTTCACCGCTGTGCCGATAAGCTTCCAGCAATGCCAGCGCTGCCCACGCCTGATTACCGGTCGCACTGCCCACCTGGTACGCATCCTGGCTCCATGCAGCACGCTCATCGCTCCAGTAGCCCGGCAGCCGCACAGGTGCGGCCTGCAGCGGGCCAGCGGCGTAGGCATTGCGCACCCGGCCATCGCGGTACTCAGGGTCGTGATCGATGGCATACGCCAAAGCGTCGGCAATTTGTCGGGCAGCTGGCGCATTGCCGCAGGCAAACAAGGCGATGCTGGCCAACGCGTTGTCGTAGGTGAATGCCACGCCTTGCAGCACGCCAGGCACGGCAGGCTGCCCCGGTTGCTGCGGATAGCTGGCCAGCAGCAACGGCCCTTGGCCTTGAGCCGCCACCGCCTGCCCGATGCCTGCGCAGGTCATGTGCTGCAGGCGGGCCCGAGGCTCCAGGGCCATGGCCTGGTTGCCCAGCACCAACCCGAGCACCCCCGCAAAAAGCACCCAGCCGTTCATCGCGATACCGTCGCGGTCACCCAGTTGCCAGGGTTGCAGGTCAACAGGCGCTCATCGGCCGGCAAGTTGTTGTCGAACGTACCTACCACATAGACCGAGTTCTGCTCGGCATAAGGAAACGGCACACTGTAATTGCTGCTTTGTACATCGGTCGGGCTTGACAGCAACTGCACGACTTTGGCTTTCAGCGGTTGCGCGACACCGCGGATAGATACTTGCAGTTCGCTATCCCGATCGATCCGGCTGGCCATTCGCTCCGGAAATACCGCAATAACATAACTTTGACTGCAATTGGTAGCGCGCAATAGCGTTGCACCCGCCCGTACTTGCGTGCCTTGCGGGGCGATCAACTCTTGCACGGTGCCGGATGCATACGCCACCACATTATAAGCCGCCATCATCTGCACCCGATTTTGCTCACTTTCTATCAACTGGTCGAGATGGGAAAGTTCCTCTTCGAGGGTTACTCGGTTGCGCTCCAGATTATCCAGGCTAAGTTTCAGCGTGGTCATCTGCGACTTGAGGTCGAACATGCGCAATTGCTCGGGGTCCAGGTACACCTGGTCCTTGGCCGCGTTAAGATCACCATCGTTGATGTGTACCCGCGAGCGAATGGTCTCGGCATCGGCCTGCAACGAGGCAAGTTGCGCCCGGGAACTGGCTACGACGGCCTCGCTCACCGCGCCCTGGCGAAACAGCTCAAGGTTACGTGCCAGTGTTTCCCGGGCATCGGCCAGGCGTGCGCCAGCCGCCCCGCTCTCAGCCTTCAGGGCCTTCTGCGCGTAGCGCTTGCGCACCTCATAGGCATCCTGGTACTGCTGGCTGGTGATCTCCAGTGCGTTGTAGTACTTGCGGTCGTGTTCGGCCTGGCTGGCCATGGCCGCCAATTGCTGCTGCAAGGTGAGCCGGCGTGTCTGCAAGCCCAGCAGCGTTTCCTGTTCCGCCCGGGGGTTCTCGATGGTTGCGATATCCTGGCCCGTGGTGAACGTGGTGCCTGGCTGAATGTTCAAGGTACGCACCACGCCATCGATGGGCGTGGTCAGCAGAATGACCGGTGCATTGAGAATGGCCCGGGTTGCCGATGACGACAATAACGGCATGAACAATGTCGAAAACAGCAACCAGCCCATGAAAGCCAATACACCGTACCCGGCGATCCGGGGCAATAACGAAAGTCGATTAGCATGCACGATGATATCTCCCACACACGCGGCGGATGAAAATCAATAGGCAAGTGCTCGCCCTTGCACAGACCGAGGACAAAACGGCCCGCAAGCGCAGAGGTACAAGTGGGTAAGGCGTAGGTCTTGAAGTTATAAAGCAGAAGAAAAACGCAGCACGTTTTTTATAGTTGGCGTGAGCACGAGAGGGGGCAGGAAATGGCTCACTGAGTTTGAATCTAAGCCCAAAAATTTATGCTGTCAAACTTCCAGCAACGCTCAAATAATGGCGTTCTTTTATTGACACCGGTGCCACCTGTAGCACCATCACCTGAAGGCGCTACAGGCAGTGCGAGGCCTCAGTTCTTCTCAGCCCGTTCACGCAGCTGTTTGAGGGTATTGAACGGCGAATCCACCACGAACTTGTTGGCGACCATCGCCGGCACGCTGCCACCCGGCTCGGTATGCACCTGATAGGTCACTTCGGTGGTGTCGCCCTTGGGCACCAGCTTCCAGAACCCTTCGACTTTAGCCACCCGCACGAAGCCCTTCTCTTCCGGCAGGTAGGTCGGCTCTTCTTTCAGGTTGCGGGTGACGCTGCCATCAGCCTCCTTGACAGTGGTGATATGCAGCACCGAATCGCGCGGCGTCACCGGCCATGGTGTATTGAACTGGGTGTAGGTCCAGCTCTGGTTACCTTCATGCTTGAGCAGCTTCTGCGATTTGCATTCGTGGATCCATGCACATGCCCCGGCCGCGTCTTCCTGCAGTGCCTCGACCTTGGCCAGCGGCGCCTTGATCACGGTCACCCCGCGATAGGCCTTGTACTTGGAGCCAGCGACTTCGCTGAGGGACACCTTGATGCCCTCCTCGTCCTTGGCCACTTGCCAGTTTTCGGCCCAGGCCGCCGGCGAAAGCAGAACACCCACGCCACACAGCAGTGCAATACGCTTTAACGATCTCATCATGTTTATCCTTGTTGTCGAAGATCCAGCCTTTCACGCCGCCGTCATCTGCTCCCACCAGCCAAGAATCCTGATCGCTTCGTCACGGTCACTGCCACACACCTCGACATCTGCCTTGAACCCGCCACACACTGCTGGCCGCTCAGGCTTGCCGAACAGGTCGCAGAGGTTGGCCGCCGTCAGGTGCAGGCAGCGCTCGCCAGCTGGCTTGCCATTGGGCATGCGCGGCATGGCAGAGGTGATGGACGGGGCAATGCAGCAGGCACCGCAGCCCTCACGGCAGTTCATGGCGATTCACCAAACTCAGGACTCCCTGAAACAAGTAACGGGACGAACGCCCCTAGATAGTACCCGCCCAAACAGGTGTTTGAAATTGCTGGCACGATGAAAAATGACATGACCCGGCAGTCAGTTTGCCCCTTACTGCCGGTACTCGAAATCGATGGCCGCACCTTCCACTTCACGGCGGCTGTCATTGCGCAGTTGCAGCTGCATTTCATTGTTGATCAAGCGGCCATTGAGCTGGAACGGGCTGTCGTCCGCTTCCGGCTTGTCCCGGAACATAGGGGGCAGCAGCGGTTTGCGGCGCTGGATCGGCGAAGGCGAACCTACGTCCGGCTCAAGGTTGTCGACCAGGTCGGTGGGCAGGCTCAGGTCCAGCTTTGCCTTGGGCAAGGGCTTGGCAACTGCCTTGCTTGGCGGTTGCGCTTTCTTGACAGGGGCTTTGCGGGTCACCGGCTTCTGCGCAGGCTTGGCGGCGTTTTTTTTCTGTGCCTGCTGGGCCTGCGCCGGCTGCGCAGCGAAGGCCAGGCCCGCGGCGGCGCAGCATGGGGCCGCAAGGCACAGAATCAGAACAAAACGACGTAATGCATTCATGGCAAATGGACAGACCCGCTGTAAAGGCTCGTATGCTCCCTGTTCCGCGGGCTGCTGGCAACCCTCACAAAAGTGTGAGCGCAGGCTCGCGGCACAGCTGCTGTGCCAGCAAGCCCAAGGTCATGACCGCCCGCTCTGCCTCCTTGTTCCACGGAATACCGCAGTTGAGGCGGATGCAGTGGTTGAACTGTTCCGTGTTACTGAATATCAACCCCGGAGCAATACTGATGCCCTGCTCCAACGCACGCACATGCAGCTCTTGCGTATTCACCCGCCCAGGCAGGCTCACCCAGAGGATGAACCCCCCGGTAGGCCGGGTCATCTGGGTACCTTCGGGGAAGTGCTGCTGCACCGCCAGCTGGTAGGCACTGAGGTTCTTGCGGTACTCCTGGCGGATATAGCGCAGCTGCCGGTCGTAGCCGCCATTCTCCAGGTACGCTGCCACGCCCATCTGGGTCACGCTGCAGGCTGAATGGGTGGTGAAAGTTTGCAGGCGCTGTATCTCGTCCTGGTAACGCCCGGCGATCATCCAGCCAACCCTCACCCCGGGAGACAAGGTTTTGGAGAAGCTCGAACAGTAGATCACCCGGTCCAGGCGATCGAAGGCTTTCAGTGCCTTGCTCTTGCCCTGCTCGAACATCAATTCGCCATAGATGTCGTCCTCGATGATCTGGATATCGAAGTCCGACGCCAGGCGCAGCAGCTGCTTTTGCCGCTCTTCCGGCACCGTACCGCCCAGCGGATTGCTCAGCCGCGCAGTCAACACCAAGGCCTTGATCGACCACTGGTTTGCCGCCAGTTGCAAGGCTTCGAGGCTGATCCCCGTGGACGGGTCGCTGGGGATCTCGATCACTTTCAAACCCAGCAGGTCCGCAAGTTGCAGCAAACCGTAATAGGTCGGCGACTCGGCGGCGATCAGGTCCCCGGGGCGGGTCAGCACCCGTAACGACATCTGCAGGGCATCGACACAGCCGTGGGTCACGATCACCTCACGCGGGTCGACGATCACACCGGCATCGCGCATGCGAATGGCAATTTGCCGGCGCAGCGGCTCGAACCCTGGGCTGAACATATAGCTGAAGGCGCGCGGGCTGTGGAAGCGTGTCACTTTGGCGATTTGCTGGTGCAGTGCGCGCACAGGCAGATAATCCACATGCGGCACGGCAGCGCCGAACGGGAACACACCGTCGCGGCGGGCCTCGGTCAATACCTGCTGGATGATGCTGGCACGTGTGACCAGGCCTGGGCGCTCGACCCTGGCGATATCCGGGGTCGGGGCGGTCAGGGCCGGGGTCTGGTGCACATAGTAGCCGGACTGCGGCCGCGCACGGATCAGGCCCTGGTCTTCGAGGTTGGCGTAGGCCTGCAGTACCGTGGCATGGCTGACGTTGAGCTGCGCGCTCATCTTGCGTACGGAGGGTACCCGCTCGCCTGGCTGGTAGACGCCGCGACGAATGTCATCGGCCAGTTGCTGGGCGATACGCTGGTACAGCAGCAGGTTGGTCATGGCGGGATCTCGACGCGCGGACGGGCTCGTTGTTCTTGTGCGACTCACTGACAGTAGAGGATACCGTAACAGTCAAGAAGTGTACCGGGACAGATGGTGGGGCCGCCACTGCATCTTCAGCGCCTGTGAGATCCAGCGCCGCGCGGGCGGCGCGCGATCTGATCGGCGCCGACCGCACCGAGCCGAACACACTCGTTCAACGCGCCGGCGCGAGCCTGCCCTTGTCGTCGGAAAACACAATCTCGACCCGGCGGTTCTGCGCCCTGCCCCGCTCCGAGGCATTGGCCTCGATCGGGTACTGGTCGCCGTAGCCTTCAACCTGCAGGCGCTTTTCGTCGACACCAAGGTCCACCAACATGTCGGCAACGGACTGAGCCCGGTCGTGCGACAGCTTGAGGTTTTCTTCAGGCGTGCCCGTGCTGTCGGTATAGCCCTCGATGCGTACCACGCGGTGTGGGTTGAGCTGCAGGAACTGCACCAGCTTGAGCACGGTTCGGCTGGCGGTGTTTTTCAGGTTGGCACTGCCGGTGTCGAACAGCACGTCACCCAAGGTCATCACCAGGCCGCGGTCGGCTTGCTCCGAGGCCAGCGCGGCAATTTGCGCCTCGACCCATTTGCCTTGCTGCTGAACGCTGGCCAGCTTGGCCTCGCGCAAAGCCAGCTGCAAACGCTGGCGCTCCAGGTCCAGCTTGACCTGGCGCTCCTGGTTCAGCGCCAGCTTGGCATGCTCACCGGCAATTTCGCTGTAGCGCTGGCTGAGGTAAGCGTAATGGCGCACATCGGAGCCGGTGCCGATGTAGCTGGACAAGCGCTCGGCGCGCGCCAGCGACTCGCCTGCGCGAATCACGTCACGCGGCGCGCTGCGCAACACGTCGGAATCGTCCTTGACCTTCTGGAAGGCGGCGCTGGCTTGCTCAAGCGCCGCGCTGCTACGCTGGCTGGCGCAACCCTGCAGGCCTGCCGCCAGGGCCAGCACTGCCAGTACGGCGAAGGGTGCGTGACGGTTCATGGCTGCACCTCCAGCTGCTTGCGCAGGCGCTGCACCCGCGACTGCAACAACTGCAACTGCTCTTCACTTTTCTGGTTCAGCACCTGGGCCTCGGCAAAACGCGCGTCCAGTTCCGCCTGCTCGGCGCGCATGCGCGCATCGCGGTAGTCTTCGGTCAGCATGTTGGTCCTGGCCCGCGCCAGCTTGTCTTCGGCCAGTTTCAGCGATTCGACCTGGTCGGTTGCACCGACGGCCCTGGCCTGCTCCAGCGCCTGTTCGGAAATACGCATCTGCTCGTTAGGGGCCGGGTCATTGGCGCAGCCCGCCAGGCCGAGCACGGCCAGGGCAAGGATCAGTGGTTGGGTTCTCACGCAATCTTCCTAGTGTTTGGGGGCGTCCGCCGGCACCTGCAACTGCGCTTTCCAGCGCTCGACATTGCGTTGCAGTACCGTTTCGGATGCACCGGAGATCGGCAATTCTGTCAGTTTTTTCGCCAATTGCCCACGCAACCAACTGTCATTGCACGCGGAATTGTGCGACAGCGCCAAGTACAAGCCTGGGCGGTCGACCGGCAAACCCCGCGCAATCAGGTCATTGCTCATGCCCAGGCTCTGGGCCATGGCCATACCGGCATAACGGCCAGCCAGCACGTAATCCACCTGGCCGAGCACCAGTTTCTGGAACGCTTGAGTAAGATTCTGCGCAGGCACCAGCTTCAGTTGCGCCTTGGCGAACGCAGTAAAGGCCGGCGTCAGGCGCGCCCGCTCGGACAGACTACCCTGGTAGCGGGCCAGGTCGGCCGGGCCATCGAAGGTCAGTTGCGCATCGTGCCGCGTCCACACCAGGTACTCGTTCAACTGCAACGGGGGGTGGATATAGTCCAGCGCAGTCAGTTGCTCCACCTGCATCGGCGTGTCGATCAGCAGGTCCATGCGGCCGCTGCGAACCTCTTGCAGTGCCTGTTCGCGACGCCCGGCACTGAGCACCTCCACCTTCACCCCCAGCTCGCCAGCCACCTGACGCAGCAGGTCGACGTTGGCACCGATCAGGTGCTGCGGGTCTTTCGGGTCCTGCCACGAATAGGGCGGCGCATCAGGGCTGCCGGTTGCTACCAGGCGTTCGCACTTGCCTGCCGCCATGGCCGGTGGCGCAACCAAGACCGCCATGCATGCCAGCACCCTGCCTGCTTTACGCAGCACCATTGCTCACTCCTTGTATCGCGATTGGCCCGTAACCGGCCATAAAAAAACCCGGCCCCTGTAACGGGGCCGGGTTCTTTATATGTGAAGCAGGCGGATCAGACCAGCTTTTCCAGCTCTGGCACCGCTTCGAACAGGTCCGCGACCAGCCCGTAGTCAGCCACCTGGAAGATCGGCGCTTCTTCGTCCTTGTTGATCGCAACGATCACCTTGGAGTCCTTCATGCCGGCCAGGTGCTGGATCGCACCGGAAATGCCCACGGCGATGTACAGCTGCGGCGCGACGATCTTGCCGGTCTGGCCGACCTGCATGTCGTTGGGCACGAAGCCGGCGTCGACGGCGGCGCGCGAGGCACCCACAGCAGCACCGAGCTTGTCGGCCAGGCTGTACAGGTGGCTGAAGTTGTCACCGTTACCCATGCCACGGCCGCCGGAAACGACGATTTTGGCGGCGGTCAACTCTGGGCGGTCGGACTTGGCCAACTCTTCGCCAACGAACGCCGAGATACCGGCATCGTGCGCGGCACCGACCGCCTCGATGGCAGCCGAACCGCCTTCGGCGGCCACGGCGTCAAAGCCGGTGGTACGCACGGTGATCACCTTGATGGCCGCGCTCGATTGCACGGTGGCAATGGCGTTACCGGCGTAGATCGGGCGCTTGAAGGTGTCGGCGGACTCGACCGAGATGATCTCGGAGATCTGGTCGACGTCCAGCAGCGCAGCAACCCGCGGCAGGACGTTCTTGCCATTGGTGGTGGCCGGGGCCAGCACGTGGCTGTAACCCTTGGCCAGCTCGACGATCAGCGGCGCCACGTTCTCAGGCAGCACGTGGGCATAAGCTGCGTTATCGGCAACCAGGACCTTGGCCACGCCAGCGATCTTGGCAGCGGATTCGGCAACGCCACCAATGTTCTGGCCAGCGACCAGTACATGCACATCGCCACCGATCTTGGCAGCAGCGGCAACGGTGTTCAGGGTGGCCGGGGCTACGGCACCGTTTTCGTATTCAGCGACAACCAGGATAGTCATTTAGATTACCTTCGCTTCGTTCTTCAGCTTCTCGACCAGTTCGGCCACCGACTTGACCTTGATACCCGCGCTGCGGGCAGCCGGGGCTTCAACTTTCACGGTTTTGTTGGTGGAGGCGAGGGAAACGCCCAGCGCGTCTGGCGCAAGGATTTCCAGCGGCTTTTTCTTGGCCTTCATGATGTTCGGCAGCGACGCGTAGCGTGGCTCGTTCAGGCGCAGGTCGGTGGTGACGATCGCAGGCAGGTTCAGGGCAACCGTCTGCAGGCCACCGTCGATTTCACGGGTGACATTCAGCTTGTCGCCAGCCACTTCCACCTTGGAGGCGAAGGTGCCCTGGGCGTAGCCGGTCAGCGCAGCCAGCATCTGGCCGGTCTGGTTGTTGTCGCTGTCGATGGCTTGTTTGCCGAGGATGATCAGCTGTGGCTGCTCCTTGTCGACAACGGCCTTGAGCGCCTTGGCCACGGCCAGGGAGTTCAGTTCATCAGCGGCTTCGACCAGGATGGCGCGGTCGGCGCCAAGGGCCAGGGCGGTGCGCAGTTGTTCCTGGGCAGTGGTCGGGCCGACCGAAACGACCACGATCTCGCTGGCAACGCCCTTCTCTTTCAGGCGTACGGCTTCTTCCACGGCGATTTCGCAGAAGGGGTTCATGGACATCTTGACGTTAGCGAGGTCGACGCCGGAGTTGTCCGCTTTGACGCGAACCTTGACGTTGTAGTCGACCACTCGTTTGACAGCTACAAGAACCTTCATGGATTCCTCGTTACTCTCCGGTGAATAGATAGTCGCCTGGGGCAAAGCCCTGCGATGCGCGTGGGTACAAGGGCACCTCTAAAAACGTACCGGGAAGCGGCATCTTCACAGTGACCGAACAGTCTTGTTCGGACCATTGCGACAAATACTCACGGGTCATTTCCTGTCGTGGCGTGTAAACTCCACTACAAACCGGCCTAAGCCCGCAAAACCCTGCTCCACACCTGGTCTTTAGAGGTGTACCTGCGCCCGGCTGCAAGCCTACGGCGAACGTAAAACCGCTCGTATCTTGACCGTAACACCCAATCCGGTCAATACGGCAAATCGGTCACCCTCCAGCCGCACTCCTGTGATTTTACTGGCCTGCGGCAAATTCAAACAAACGTTTGTATTGGACCCGCCAAGTGGTGTAGATATAATGCGCGGCCAAGACAAAACGGTGTAGTCCGTCAGTTGCGCAGCTACAGTTTCGCTCCCGTGACGAGCCACTGCGCGCATGCACCCATAAGACCCAGCAACAGCACGAGCCTTGATGAGTAGGAGAGAACCTGTGGAACGCGAATACATGGAATTCGACGTGGTCATCGTCGGCGCCGGCCCGGCGGGCCTGTCCGCCGCCTGCCGCCTGAAGCAGAAGGCCGCCGAAACCGGTAGCGAAATCAGCGTCTGCGTGGTGGAAAAAGGCTCCGAAGTCGGTGCTCACATCCTCTCCGGGGCGGTGTTCGAGCCCCGCGCGCTGAATGAGTTGTTCCCCGACTGGAAGGCACTGGGCGCGCCACTGAACACCGAAGTGAAGCGCGACGATATCTACGTGCTCAAAGACGCCGGCAGCTCGACCAAAGTGCCCGACCTGTTCGTGCCCAAAACCATGCACAACCAAGGCAACTACATCATTTCGCTGGGCAACCTGTGCCGCTGGCTGGCCCAGCAGGCCGAGAACCTGGGCGTGGAAATCTACCCCGGCTTCGCCGCCCAGGAAGCCTTGTTCGATGAAAACGGCGTGGTCCGCGGCATTGTCACCGGCGACCTGGGTGTCGACCGCGAAGGCAAGCCAAAGGACGGCCTGTATACCCCCGGCATGGAACTGCGCGCCAAGTACACCCTGTTCGCCGAAGGCTGCCGTGGCCATATCGGCAAGCAGCTGATCAAGCGCTTCAACCTCGACAGCGAAGCCGACGTGCAGCACTACGGCATCGGCCTGAAGGAAATCTGGGAAATCGACCCAGCCAAGCACGAGCAAGGCCTGGTGGTGCATACCGCTGGCTGGCCGCTGGATGTGATGGCCAAGGACAACACCGGTGGCTCGTTCCTTTACCACCTGGAAAACAACCAGGTGGTAGTCGGCCTGATCGTCGACCTGTCCTATGCCAACCCGTACCTGTCGCCCTTCGACGAATTCCAGCGCCTGAAGCACCATCCGGTGATGAGCCAATACCTCGAAGGTGGCAAGCGTATCAGTTACGGCGCCCGCGCCATCTGCAAGGGCGGCCTGAATTCGCTGCCGAAGATGGTCTTCAACGGCGGCGCGCTGATCGGGTGCGACCTCGGCACCCTGAACTTCTCGAAGATCAAGGGCAGCCATACCGCGATGAAGTCCGGCATGCTGGCCGCCGAAGCAGTGGCTGACGCCCTGGCTGCCGGGCGTGAAGGTGGCGACCTGCTCGACGGCTACGTCAGCGCGTTCAAGGCCAGCTGGCTGTACGAAGAGCTGTTCGCCAGCCGCAACTTCGGCCCGGCACTGCACAAGTTCGGCCCGCTGCTGGGGGGGGCTTTCAACTATGTCGACCAGAACTGGTTTGGCGGCAAGCTGCCGTTTACCCTGCACGACACCAAGCCGGACTACGCCTGCCTGAAGCTGGCGGCCGACTCGCAGAAAATCGACTACCCGAAACCGGACGGCAAGCTCAGCTTCGACAAGCTCAGCTCGGTATTCCTCTCCAGCACCAACCATGAAGAGGAACAACCCTGCCACCTGAAGCTGACCGACCCGAGCATCCCGATCGCCAGCAACCTGCCGCTGTACGACGAGCCCGCCCAGCGTTACTGCCCGGCCGGCGTGTACGAAGTGGTCACCCAGGAAGACGGCAACAAGCGCTTCCAGATCAACGCGCAGAACTGCGTGCACTGCAAGACCTGCGACATCAAGGACCCGGCCCAGAACATCACCTGGGTCACCCCTGAAGGCGCTGGCGGGCCGAACTACCCGAACATGTAAGCCCGCCCTTGCAGCAAGAAAAAGCCCCCTGGCCTCGCGGCCCGGGGGCTTTTTCGTTCATTTGTCGACGCACATGATCGGCATGGGCTCCGCCGCGAACGCGGAAGGTTCGCGGCGGCCAAAGCAGCGGGCAGTCAGCAGCCCCACCGCGCCCATGACCAGACAGAAGCCAACGCACACCCATGGGCTCCACGGCATCAAGGCTATCAACGCCAGGGGCGTAGTGCTGGCCCACAAGGCGTAGGCCACGTTGTAGGTGAAGGAAATACCCGATACCCGGATCTGTGCCGGAAACAGCCCGACCATGACCGACGGCACCACACCCACCACCCCACAGCAGAGCCCGGCCAACGCGTAAGCCAGCCACGTCATGCCCCACTGCCCCACCAGGCTCGCATACAACGCAGCGATGCCCAGCGGCAGCAGCGCGCTGTAGATCATCAACGCCCGCCAGGCGCCCAGGCGGTCGACCAGCAGGCCGGCAAGCACACAACCGATGTTGAGAAAGACGATGCCTACGCTGCTCAGCGCGAACGTGTGCGCGGCGGACATGCCGAAGCGCTGCTGCATGACCGTCGGCGTAATCACCACCAGCACCACCACCGCCGAGGTCAGCACGCAGGTCAGCAGCGCAGCCGGAATCAACGCCCCACGATGCGCGCCCAGCACCTGGCGCAACGGGAATTTCACCGGCTGCTCCTTGCGCTCGCGCAGGGCCAGAAATACCGGCGTTTCACTCAGCCAACGGCGCAACCACACCCCGATCACGCCAAACACGCCCCCGAGCAAGAACGGGTAACGCCAGGCGTAGTCGAGAATTTCCTCGGCGCTGAAAGCCTGAGCCAACAGCGTCGCGGTCAGTGCTCCCAGCAAATAGCCAAAGGTCAACCCGGCCTGCAGGAAACCCAGGGCATACCCCCGCCGCCCCGGCGGTGCGTGTTCGGCAACGAATGTCCAGGCACTGGGTACCTCGCCGCCGACCGCAGCCCCCTGCAATATGCGCAACGCCAGCAAGATCAGCGGCGCGGCGTAACCAATCTCGGCATAGGTCGGCATTACCCCGATCAGCAGGCACGGCAGCGCCATCATCAAAATGCTCAGGCTGAACACCCGCTTGCGGCCCAGGTGGTCGGCGAAGTGAGCCATGACGATGCCGCCCAGCGGCCGCGCCAGGTAACCGGTGACGAAAATCCCGAAGCTTTGCAGCAGGCGCAACCACTCCGGCATTTCCGGCGGGAAGAACAGCTGGCTCAGGGTCAGCGCGAAGAACACGAAAATGATGAAATCGTAGATTTCCAGCGCGCCGCCCAGCGCCGCCAGGCCCAGGGTCCGGTGGTCGCCGCGGCTGAACCGGGGCGGGCGAGCGGTATCGATGGCAGTCATGGCAGGGTCCGCAGATCGGCAAAGGGCAAGAGCATAACAAATGCCTGCCCGGTTGCCCTGCGCTATGCGCCGTCAGCGGTTGAACACCGTGTGCGCAAAATTGGCCCGCAGCCGTGGCCTGGCTCTGTTGCCGGCCAGGGTATCCGGCAGCGGCAACTGGCCGACCAGCACCGGGGTGTCGATGATCGCCATGAATGTTTCCAGTGCCTCGATATCGGGGGCCTGGGGCAGGCTCAAGCTTACCGCCTGGCGCTCGGCCGCGGGCACTGCGGGCACTTTCAACTGGCTGGAGTGGTAAAGCAGCGCGTGCTGGATCTGCGTGCTGACGCGACAGAACCGCGCCAGGTCGACCCCAGCGTGGCTGGCCAGCTCGATATTGCCCAGCAACAGGTTGAAGGGCTGCAAGGCGCACTGCACCAGGCGCTGCAGCTCTTCAAAGCTCTCCACCGGGGCAATCCGGTAATAGCCCAGGCCGTTGAGCAACCGCTCCAACTGCAGGCGCTGGCACGGGTGGGCGTCGGCGATGAGGATGCGCAGGGTCTTGTTTGCCATGGTCGGACCTGGGCAGTAGGTAATGGGGGCGTTCCACGACCATACTGCGCCGCTAACGGCTATTGCCAGGGCCCTGCCTGGCAGTGGTCTTCTTTGAGAGAAGTCGGGAAAACCGCATAAATCAAGTGACTGACTGACAGAATTTGCATTTTCCTTGAGCCCGGCAATCAGCACTCCCACTCGCGCATGCGCACCCGGCAATGCTTCATGGCGTTGACGATGTGCTTTTCCACCAGGCTGCGCGAGATGCCCAGGTGCTCGGCGATTTGCTGATGAGACAAGCCTTCGAGCTTGCGCAGCAGGAAGCACTCGCGGCAGACCTTGCTCAACTCATCCAGCGCACGTTGCATCAGCGCCAGGCGCTGGTCGTGCTGCATGTCGTGCGCCGGTGCCGGGGTATGCCAGCGCTCGTCGCTGTCGAGCACCTCCAGCGGCTCCGCCTGGCGCACCCGGCGGCGGCGGTGGCGGTCGACCACCAGGTTGAGCGCGGTACGATAAAGGAAGGCACGCGGGTGCTCGATGCGCTCGGCGTGGGTGCGTTCCAGCACCCGCAGATAAGCATCGTGCGCCACGTCCTCGGCGGCCTGACGATTGCCCAGGCGCGCGGAAAGGAAACCCACCAGTTCGCGATAGTAATGTTCCACGACGTTACCTGAGACCGCCCTGCCAGTTTTTGCCGGAACCCCTCCAGACACCAACGCGGGACCGAGTGATATCAAGTTGCGATCTTACAAATTATAATTATTCTCAGCAACAAAGGATCCTGCCCGAGACAAAGGCTAAATCCGCCCGGCTGACCTTCGTCTATCTGGGACCTCAGTGCGCGCCGCAATCGGGCTGCGCGTGGCCATCACTCCTGGCTGGAAGCCTGCATGACACGTTCAACCAACACCCGCCGTCGCGCCCTGCTCGTAGGCCTGGGCCTGCTGGGCCTGGGCAGCCTGGTGGCCTGGAAAGCCCTGCCCTTCGGGGCTCAGCCAGTCAGCACGGTCGCGGTCACCCGTGCCGATATCGAAAGCAGCGTCACAGCACTGGGTACCCTGCAACCACGGCGTTATGTGGATGTTGGCGCACAGGCGTCCGGGCAGATCCACAAGCTGCACGTCGAGGTCGGCGACACTGTGCGCAAAGGCCAGTTGCTGGTCGAGATCGACCCCTCCACCCAGCAGGCCCGGCTGGATGCCGGGCGCTATTCGATCGACAACCTCAAGGCTCAGCTGGCAGAGCAGCGCGCGCAGTACCAACTGGCCCAGCAACAGTTCAAGCGCCAGCGCGACCTGGCCGCCGCCGGCGCCACCCGTGACGAAGACGTGCAAACGGCTGACGCCCAGCTGAAGGTCACCCAGGCCCGCATCGACATGTTTCAGGCGCAAATCCGCCAGGCCCAGGCCAACCTGCGCAGCGATGAAGCCGAGCTGGGCTACACCCGAATCTACGCACCGATGAACGGCACGGTGGTGGCAGTCGATGCCCGCGAAGGGCAAACCCTCAATGCCCAGCAACAAACCCCGTTGATCCTGCGCATAGCCAAGCTCTCGCCAATGACCGTGTGGGCGCAGGTGTCCGAAGCCGACATCGGCAAGGTCAAGCCCGGCATGACCGCCTACTTCACCACCCTGGCCGGCGGCAAGCGCCGCTGGACCAGCACCGTGCGGCAGATCCTGCCGATCCCGCCCAAGCCGCTGGACCAGGCCAGCCAGGGCGGTGGCAGCCCCGCCAGTGCCATCGCCGGCACCACCGGCGCCCAAGTGGTGCAATACACCGTGCTGCTCGATGTGGAAAACCCCGATGGCGCCCTGATGGCCGAGATGACCACCCAGGTGTTCTTCGTCGCCGGCCAGGCCAGCCAAGTGCTCACGGCGCCACTGGCAGCCCTGGATGGTGCCGGCGACGAAGGCGTGCGCCTGGCCCAGGTGGTCACCCGCGACGGCAAGATCGAACAGCGCAGGGTGCGCACCGGCCTGAGCGATCGCTTGCGCGTGCAGATACTCGACGGCCTTGCCGAAGGCGAGCAACTGGTCATCGGCGCCCCAGCCGCCAGCGGAGGTTGAATGACAGCGCCCTTGATCGAACTCACTGACATCCGCAAGCACTACGGCGGCATCGACTCGCCGAAGGTGGAAGTGCTACGCGGCATCAGCCTGAGCATCCACCCCGGCGAGTTCGTCGCCATCGTCGGTGCCTCCGGCTCGGGCAAGTCGACCCTGATGAACATACTTGGCTGCCTCGATCGCCCTACCACCGGCAGCTTCCGCTTCGCCGGCAAGGATGTTGCCGAGCTGGACAGTGACGAACTGGCCTGGCTGCGGCGCGAAGCCTTCGGCTTCGTATTCCAGGGCTACCACCTGATCCCCTCCGGCTCGGCCCAGGAAAACGTCGAGATGCCGGCCATTTACGCCGGTACCCCGGCCGCCGAGCGCCATGCCCGCGCTTCGGCCCTGCTCGAACGCCTCGGCCTGGCCAGCCGCACGGGCAACCGCCCGCACCAGTTGTCTGGCGGCCAGCAGCAGCGGGTGTCGATCGCCCGCGCCTTGATGAACGGCGGCCACATCATCCTCGCCGACGAACCCACCGGCGCCCTGGACAGCCACAGCGGCGCCGAAGTCATGGCCCTGCTAGACGAACTGGCCAGCCAGGGCCATGTGATCATCCTCATCACCCACGACCGTGAAGTGGCGGCCCGGGCGCGACGGGTGATCGAAATTCGCGACGGTCTGGTGATCAGCGACTCGGCGGCCGACCGGCCCCTCGACGCGGCGCACCCAGGCCTGCAGGCCGACGACCTGCGCCAGCGCCTGGACCGCGGCGCCACCTTGCGCGGGGCCTGGAAGGGCGAGTTGCTCGAGGCCCTGCAAGCGGCCTGGCGGGTCATGTGGATCAACCGCTTCCGCACCGCCCTGACCCTGCTCGGCATCGTCATCGGCGTGGCCTCGGTGGTAGTGATGCTGGCTGTCGGCGAAGGCAGCAAGCGCCAGGTCATGGCCCAGATGGCTGCGTTCGGCTCGAACATCCTCTACCTCAGTGGCCGCCACGCCACGCTGCGCGAACCGGCCGGCATCGTCACGCTGGACGATGTCGCCGCCATCGCCCAGTTACCCCAGGTCCAGCGCATCATGCCGGTGATCGGCGACCAGTTGACCGTGCGCCACGGCAACAACAACCAGCAGTTCTATGTCGGCGGCAATAACACCCAGTTTTCCAAGATCCTCAACTGGCCAGTGGTCGAAGGCAACTTCTTCACCGAAGCTGACGAACGGGCTGCCGCCGCCGTGGCGGTGATCGGCCAGAAGGTCCGGGACAAGCTCATGGAGCCTGGCAGCGATCCGCTGGGCCAGTACCTGCTGATCGGCAACGTGCCCTTCCAGGTGGTCGGACTGCTCGCCGGCAAAGGTGCCAGCTCCGGCGACCAGGACAGCGACGAGCGTATCGTGGTGCCCTACTCCGCCGCGTCCGTACGCCTGTTCGGCAAGCAAGACCCGGAATACGTGATCATCGCCGCAGCCGATTCGAGCCGGGTGAGCGAAACCGAGCGGGCAATCGCCCACCTGATGCGCCAGCGCCACCAGGACAAGCAGGACTTCGAACTGACCAACGACGCCGCGCTGATCCAGGCCGAGGCGCGCACGCAGAACAGCCTGTCGCTGATGCTCGGTGCCATCGCCGCCATTTCCCTGCTGGTCGGCGGTATCGGCGTGATGAACATCATGCTCATGACCGTGCGCGAACGTACCCGCGAGATTGGAATCCGCATGGCCACCGGCGCCCGCCAGCGCGATATCCTGCGTCAGTTCCTCAGCGAGGCGGTGATGCTGTCGATGGTCGGCGGGGTGACGGGTATCGTGCTGGCACTGTGCATCGGTGGCGGCCTGATGCTCGCCGACATCGCCGTGGCATTCGCCCTGCCCGCCATTCTCGGCGCCTTCACCTGCGCCGTCATCACCGGCGTGGTGTTCGGTTTCATGCCGGCCCGCAAGGCTGCGCGCCTTGATCCGGTCAAAGCCCTTACCAGCGTATAGCCCATGACATTGCCAAGCCGCATCAGCCTGTTGACCCTCAGCCTGGCCCTGGCCGCCTGCAGCACACCGCCCGCCCCCGAGGCCGGCATTACCGAGCCGCCAACCTGGCAATCCCGAGCCGACGCCTCCAGCCAGGCCCTGCCGGATGCTCACTGGTGGCAAGCCTTCTCCAGCGGCGAACTGGACCGCCTGGTCGAACGCGCCCGGCACAACAGCCACGACCTGGCCGCCGCCGCGGCTCGGGTGCGCCAGGCCCAGGCGCTGGCTGTGATCGCCGGCGCTGCGCGGCTGCCGGAGCTGACGCTCGGAGTGGACGGCAGCCGCCAGCGCCTGTTGCGCGGCGACGGCAACGACCAACTCGACGCCAGCAGCAGCGAGCGCACCAGCACCTCATTCGGCACGCGCTTGAGCGCCAGCTACGAGGTTGATTTCTGGGGCGGCATCCGCGCCGCCCGCGACAGCGCCCTGCATGGCCTGGACGCCAGCCGCTTCGATCGCCAGACGGTGGAGCTGACGCTGACCAGCGCCGTCGCCGATAGCTACCTGCAGGGCCTGGCGCTGCAGGAACAGCTGCGCATCGCCCGGCTGAACCTCAAAAACGCCCGGGACGTGCTGGGCCTGGTCGAGGCACGCCAGCGTTCTGGCTCGACCACGCGACTGGAGCTGGCGCAGCAACGCAGCCTGGTGGCGGCCCAGGAGCGCCAGGTACCCCTGCTGGAGCAGCAATGGCAGAACAACCGGATAACCCTTGCCACCTTGCTCGGTGATCCGGTGCAGGCATTACCGAACACCAACGAATCGATCGCTACCCTGCGCTGGCCGGCGATCGGCAGCGGGGTGCCCAGCGACCTGCTCGGCCGACGCCCCGACATTGCCGCCGCCGAGGCCCGGCTGGCCGCCGCCAGCGCCAACGTACAAGTGGCCAGGGCCGCCATGCTGCCCAAGCTGACCCTGGGAGCAGACCTGGGTAGCGGGGCACGGACCTTCGCCGATATCCTCGACAGCCCCTTCTATACCCTCACTGCCGGCATTGCCACACCCATCTTCAACAACGGCCGCCTGCGCGCCAAGCGCGAACTGGCCAGTGCCGAACAGGAAGAGCTGCTGCACGATTACCGCGCCGCAATCCTGGCAGGTTTCGCCGACGTGGAAAAAGCGCTCAATGCGATCCATGGCGTAGACCGCCAGCGGCAATGGCAGGACCAGGAGGTACAGGAAGCACGCACCGCCTTCGCCCTGGCACAGCAGCGCTACAGCGCCGGCGCCGAAACGCTGCTGACGGTGCTGGAAACCCAGCGCACGCTGTATGTTGCCCAGGACCAGCAGGCGCAACTGCACCTGGCTCGGCTGCAGGGCAGCGTGGCGTTGTACAAGGCTCTGGGAGGTGGCTGGCAGGTCGAGCGCTGATGCATTCCCTGTGGGGCGCGGTGTCAGCGCTTCGCCAGTTTCAGGTTGCGTGCGTACCAGGGCCGCTGCGGCACCTTCGGCCGCAAGCTGGCAAACAGGTCGTCATCGGCGAAGATGATACGCAGCGCCAGCTTCATGGTCTCTGGGTCCATCTCCACACTGCGCCCCGGCCGCAGCCCCGGCACAGTCGAACAGCCATGGGTATCGGGCCCCAGCCATGGGTCGGATACCTCTACCCAGCGCCCAGGCGCGAACCACGGCACACCGTTGACCTCGGCGCGCCGCACCTGGCCGGGATGCACACGCTCGTGGGCGCGGAACCAGTCTTCTATGCGGTCATCGATCCAGCCATGGAAGTGCCAGAACACCGGGTTTACATGGGATGAAAACGGGTCGCCAAGGAAGTCGTTTTCCGCCTCGAACCAGCGTGCGGCAAAGTCCTCCGGCTGGCGCGCGAACGGCACCGGCAAGCCGCTGGACGGGTCGCGCGGCACCGAGGCCCAGCGCATGTGCAACCAATCGTGCAGGCCCAGTTCCATCTCCGAACCGAACTGCGCAAGGGTGAGCGTACTCAGGTAATGCGGGTCGGTGTACCTCGACTCCCAGACCTGGAAGTTACCGTGGAAAGTATCCGGCGTCTTGATATCGCGCACCCACTGGGTATACGCCGCATCGTCCGCAGCCAGCCAGGTGGGTGGCAAGGCCGTACCGTCATGGTTGTCGAAATAGTTGGCAAAGCCGACCCGGTCGCGTTCGAGCTCTGGCTGCGGCAGCGGGAACCGCGCCCACGACGGCAGGTCCTGAATGACCCGGGCAGCACGCAGCATGTGCCGGTGCATGAAGAAAAAGTCCTCGCCCGAGCCATTGCGATCCTTGTGCCGGCCACGGGCGTCACGCTCACGGTCGCGCGGCCCGGGCTGCCAGCCCAAGCCGCGCAGGGCCGCCTGCTTGTCCTTGTCGAGGTTGTGCCACTTGTCACGCGAGGCATGCCACAATTGGTGGAACAGGCGGTGCTCCGGCGCAATCAGCCAGGCCAGCAAGGCCGGGGACAGAGGCGTGCGCTCGCGAGCCTCGGGGAAACTGCGCTTGAGCGCAACAAAAGTGTTGTCCTGCACGGGTAGGGTCAACGAACGCCCCAGCGCAGCGATGCGCCCGTTCAGGGTGGCCTGCCCGGCATTGCCGAACTCACCCCAGACTTCGTCGAGTACCACCGTGCATTGGTAGTCAGCCTGCCCTTCCCCCGGCGCGGTAGAAAACAGCCGCCAACGCAAGGTCCTGTTCGCATCGGTCAGCAGGTCACCGACTACCCGATAACGCGGCGCCTCGGCACCCCGCAGGCGCTCGGGCGTGTCCAGGTAACCACGCAGGCCGCGGCCACTTGGGGCGACATCGAGAAACATTTCCAGTTCACCCTCAGGCAGGCCGGGCAGCCCGGCATCTTTCCCTTGCAGTGTAAAACGCCAGATCCCGCGCAAGGTGTCGCCCAATTGCTGCAGCGCCGCATCGGCCAGTTCCACCACCGCCTCACCGGGGGTTTCCGGAAACTGCTCGTCGAACCGCTGGCGCTGCACATGCTGCGCATACATCGCGCCGGGCACCGCCACGCCTGCCAATGCCACACCGGCGATGAACCCGCGTCGAGAAATCGTCATTGCAACTACCTGAGCATTCATTGCGGCCGTGGAGCACGGCCCGTCCAAGGCTAAAACGTTGCATCTTCGGCGAAATTTAATGCCAGGCCTGGCTTGGCCTGGTTCGAAGCCGGCGATAAATTTGCCCGGCGGTCGCTCGTTCACCTGATACCCAAGCCCTGCCCAAGCAGCACGTTGTGCGTCGGCAGGCCGCCCCGATCAACCGTGCAACGAGATGGCAATGACCAAGACCCGTTCCCGCAAGGCCCTTTACATTGGCCTACCCCTGGCCCTGGTGGCCGCCCTGGGGGGTGTCGCCGGCTATTTCTTCTGGCAACAGCAGCACGCCGGCTATCCGCTGAAAATCGTGCAACAGGCCAACGACCTGCACGAGCACATGCTGTCGTTCGACAGCCATGTCACCGTGCCCCTCGAACTGGGCAGCGCCGGCCAGGAAATCGACAAGGACGGCCCGGGCCAGTTCGACCTGGTCAAGGCCAACCGGGGCCGCCTGTCCGGTGCGGCGCTGACCATCTTCGGCTGGCCGGAAATCTGGAACGGCCCAAACGCCCCGCACCGCCCTACCCCCGGTTTCGTCGATGCCGCCCGGCAGGAACAGGAAGCCCGCTACAAGATCATCAGCGGGATGGTCCGTGACTTCCCCAACCAGGTCGGCATCGCCTACACCCCCGACGACTTCCGCCGGCTCAATGGCGAAGGCAAGTTCGCCATCTTCATCAGCATGCTCAACGCCTACCCACTGGGCCACGACCTGTCGCAGCTGGACTTGTGGGCTGCGCGCGGCGTGCGCATGTTCGGCTTCAGCTACACGGGCAACAACGACTGGGCCGACTCGTCGCGCCCACTGCCGTTCTTCAACGACACCGCCGACGCCCTCGGTGGCCTGTCGCCGCTGGGTGAGCAGGCGGTCAAGCGCCTCAACGATCTGGGCGTGATCATCGACGTATCGCAGATGTCCACCCTGGCGCTTGAAGATGTCGCCCGCCTTAGCCGCGCGCCCATGGTGGCCTCGCACTCCGCGCCCCGGGCGCTGGTAGACATCCCGCGCAACCTCTCCGACAAGGAGATGCAGTTGATCAAGGACAGCGGCGGTGTCATCCAGGTGGTCGGCTTCGGCCAATACCTCAAGCCCCTGAGCAAGCCGGTGATTGAAAAACTCGACGCCCTGCGCGCGCGCTTCGACCTGCAACCCCTGCAGGGCCTGGCCAACGCGCTGATGCCGGGCGATGCGGTGATCGCCATCTGGCCCGAAGCGCGTTTCGGCGAATACGCCAGCGCGCTGTACAGCACGCTGGAAGAAGAACCCAAGGCTACCCTCGCGCAGTACGTCGACGCCATCGACTATACGGTGAAGAAAGTCGGCATCGACCATGTCGGCATCAGCTCTGACTTCAACGATGGCGGCGGCCTGGACGGCTGGAATGACGTCAGCGAAATCCGCAACGTCACCGCCGAACTGCTGACCCGAGGCTACAGCGAAACGGACATCGCGAAGCTCTGGGCAGGCAACTTCCTGCGCGTCTGGGAACAGGTGCAGAAAGCTGCCCGCCCCGTCGCCAATCGCTGAACAAGGCCGACACCCATGAGTAACCGCCGCACTTTCCTCAAACAGGCCGGGCTGCTGGCCGCAAGCCTGCCACTGTTACCCCAGGCCCTGGCCCAGCCCGCCAAGCCGTTGGCCGGCCCCGACAAGTGGCGCAACCTGCGCGAGCTGTTTCCACTCGACCCGCAGATTGCGCATTTCGCCAACTTCCTGGTCACCGCCCATCCGCGCCCGGTACAGGAAGCCATCGACCGCCACCGCGCCGACCTGGATCGCAACCCAGCTGCGCTGATGGATTGGGAAAGCCAGTACGAATGGCAGCGCGAAGATGAAGTACGCGAGTGGGCCGCGCGCTACCTGGAGGTCGGCCCGCGCCAGATCGCCCTGACCGGCAGCACCACCGAAGGCCTGGCGATGATCTATGGCGGCCTCAAAGTCGGCGCCGGGCAGGAGGTGCTGATTACCGAGCACGAACACTATTGCGCGCAGAAGGCGCTGGAGTTCCGCAACCAGCGCCAGGGCACCGCGGTGCGCCAGATCCGACTGTTCGACGACCCATGGACGGTCTCCACCGACCAAGTACTGAGCACCCTCGACAAGGCCATCAAGCCCAACACCCGGGTGCTGGGCATGACCTGGGTGCACTCTGGCAGCGGCGTCAAGCTGCCGGTGGGCGAGATCGGTGAACTGGTGCGCCGGCACAACCGCGAGCGCAGCGAAGCCGAGCGCATCCTGTACGTGGTCGACGGCGTGCATGGCTTCGGCGTGGAGAACGCCCGCTTCGCCGACTTCAACTGCGACTACTTCATCGCCGGTACGCACAAGTGGATGTTCGGCCCGCGCGGCACCGGGATCATCTGCGCTGCCTCCACCGGCATGCAGCACCTGGTGCCCAGCGTCGCCACCTTCTCCCGCGATGAGGACTTCGCCACCATCATGACCCCGGGCGGCTACCACGCCTTCGAGCACCGCTGGGCCACAAGCGAGGCCTTCAAGCTGCACCTGCAACTGGGCAAGGCCGAGGTGCAGCAGCGCATACACCAGCTCAACAGCCTGCTCAAACAGCGCCTGCTCGAGCACCGCCAGATCCAGCTGGTGACCCCGCGCAGCGAACAGTTCTCCGCCGGTTTCACCTTCTTGCGCATCAAGGATCGTGACGCCGACGCCGTGGCCGCGCACCTCACCACCAACAAGGTGATGTGCGACGCCGTAGACCGCGACGTCGGCCCGGTGATCCGCCTGGCCCCAAGCCTGCTCAACGACGAGCAGCAGATAGACCGGGTCATGTCCCTCATTACCCAGCAACTTTGAACAAGGCATCTTCCATGAGCGCACCCCTGCACCGCCTCACCCTGGCCGCCGTGCTGGCCGCCTGCAGCCTGCCGGCCCTGGCCGCGCAGCCGTCGGACAAGCCCGGCACAGTGTTCCGCGACTGCGACAAGGCCTGCCCGGAAATGGTCGTGCTGCCCGCCGGTACCTTTACCATGGGCACCCCGCCCGACGAGATGGGCCGCCAGGACGACGAAGGTCCGCAGCACCCGGTCACCTTCGCCAAGCCGTTCGCCATCAGCCGCTTCCAGATCACTGCCGCTGAATGGGCCGCCTACCAGAAGGCCACCGGCATCGTCATCGCCGACGGCGACGATCGCCCCGGGCGGCGCTGCACCAATAGCAAGCCCAGCTACCAGCAAGGCCCTCGCCAGCCGGCGGTGTGCATGAGCTACCAAGACATCGAGCACTATGTGGCCTGGCTGTCGAAGAAAACCGGCAAGCACTACGCCATGGTCAGCGAAGCCCAGCGCGAATACGCCGCACGCGGCGGCAGTACCGGCATGTTCCCGTTCGAGCCGGATGCCAATCTCGAGATCAGCAAGAACGCCAACGTCTACGGCCCCAAGGACGGCTTCAGCTACAGCTCACCGGTGGGCAGTTTCCCGGCCAATGCCTTCGGTGTGTACGACATGCATGGCAACGTCTACGAGTGGGTCGCCGACTGTTACCACGACAGCTATGTCGGCGCGCCGGCCGACGGCAGCGCCTGGAAGGAAGCCGGCTGCCGGCAGATCTCGATCCGCGGCAACGACTGGGGCGAGGCACCGATCTTCTCGCGCTCGGGCAACCGCAACACCACCGTGCGCGACGACCGTGGCGACTGGATCGGATTCCGCGTGGCCCGCGAGCTGTAAAGCGCCAGGCGGCGGTAAATTCTCCGCCAGCAGGCTCGTTCCTATCGGTGTACTTGCGCAGGACACGGGGCGCCCTTCAGCGGCGCCCCCACTCGACCATCCAAGGAACCGCAACCATGAGCCAGACCTCTTCCCCCGAAAAAATCCACGACCTGATCGGCGTCGGCTTCGGCCCTTCCAACCTGGCCCTGGCCATCGCCCTGGAAGAGCTCGCCGAGACCAACGGCCATGCTCTCGACGCCCTGTTCATCGACAAGCAGACCGACTACCGCTGGCACGGCAACACCCTGGCCACCCAGAGTGAGTTGCAGATCTCCTTCCTCAAGGACCTGGTTTCGCTGCGTAACCCTACCAGCCCCTACAGCTTCGTGAACTACCTGCACCAGAAGCAGCGCCTGGCCGATTTCATCAACCTGGGCACCTTTTACCCCTGCCGCCTGGAGTACAACGACTACCTGCGCTGGGCCGCCGAGCACTTTGCCACCCAGGCGGTGTACGGCGAGGAAGTGTTGCGCATCGAACCTGAGCTGCGCGAGGGCAAGGTCGACCACCTGCGCATCGTCTCCCGCGACCTGCAGGGCCGTGAAACCCAACGCCGTGCCCGCTCGGTGGTGGTCGGCAGCGGCGGCACGCCGAAGATCCCCGACGCCTTCCGCGCCTTCAGGAACGACCCGCGGGTATTCCACCACTCCCAGTACCTGAGCGCACTGCAGCAGCTGCCTTGCAACGAAGGCAAGCCGATGCGCATCGCCGTGGTCGGCTCCGGGCAGAGCGCCGCCGAGGCCTTCATCGATCTCAATGACAGCTATCCATCGGTCAAGGTCGACATGATCCTGCGCGCCTCGGCCCTCAAGCCGGCCGACGACAGCCCGTTCGTCAACGAGATCTTCGCCCCCGAGTACACCGACCTGGTGTTCAACCAGCCCCACGCCGAGCGCGAGAAGCTGGTCAGCGAATACCACAACACCAACTACTCGGTAGTCGACGTTGACCTGCTCGAGCGCATCTACGGCATCCTTTACCGCCAGAAGGTCGCGCACCTGCACCGCCACGCCGTGCTGTGCCGCCGCACCATCGAAGATGTGGTGGAAACCGCCGCAGGCATCGAGCTGACCTTGCGCGACCTGGCCACCGATGTGCGCCAGACCCACCGCTACGACGCGGTGATCCTCGCCACCGGCTACGAACGCCGCTCGCACCGCGAATTGCTGGCACCCCTGCAGCAGCACCTGAAGGACTTCGAGGTAGACCGCGACTACCGCGCGCTGGCCCACTCCGAGTTCGGCGCCAACGTCTACCTGCAAGGGTTCTGCGAAGCCTCCCACGGCCTCAGCGACACGCTGCTGTCGGTATTGCCGGCACGTGCGGCGGAGATCGGCCAGTCGCTCTACCAGCATCTGGGCAAGCAGGCCAGCAACGCGCCAGCCAGCCTGCGCCAGACCTGCGCCTGAGGACGGGAACCAGCCGATGAGCACTTCCAACCGCGGGGCCCTGCGTGAATTGCTGGCCCTGCTCAAGCCATTCTGGCCGATCGTCACACTGTCCATCTTCCTCGGCATGATCGGGGGCCTGAGCGTGACCACGCTGTTGGCCACCATCAACGGCGCGCTGCACGCCGAGGGCGACCTGGGGCACAGCCTGATCCTGGGCTTTGCCGGGTTGTGCCTGCTGGCACTGGTGAGCACGATCCTGTCGGATATCGGTACCAACTACGTTGGCCAGCACATCATCGCCCGCCTGCGCAAGACCCTGGGGGAGAAGGTGCTCGCCGCGCCGATCGAGCAGATCGAGCGCTTTCGCAGCCACCGTCTGATTCCGGTACTGACCCATGATGTCGACACCATCAGCGACTTCGCCTTCGCCTTCGCGCCGCTGGCGATTTCGCTGACGGTGACCTTGGGCTGCCTGGGCTACCTGGCCATGCTGTCGTGGCCGATGTTCCTGCTGATGCTGGCGGCCATCGCCGTGGGCACGAGCGCCCAGTACCTCGCGCAATCGGTAGGCGTGCGTGGCTTCATGGCCGCCCGCGACGCCGAGGACGACCTGCAACGCCAGTACAACGCCGTGGCCGGCGGCGCCAAGGAACTGCGCATCCACCGCCCACGTCGCCACCGCATGTTCGTGCATGGCATCCAGGCCACCGCGGATTTCATCTGCAAGACCCAGATCCGCGCAATCAACACCTTCGTGATCGCCAAGACCTTCGGCTCCATGCTGTTCTTCGTGGTCATTGGCATCGCACTGCTGATGCACGGTGCCGGCCCAGGGCAGGACAAAGCGGTCATCAGTGGCTTCGTCCTGGTGCTGCTGTACATGAAAGGCCCGCTGGAGCACCTGATCGGTACGCTGCCCATCGTCGGCCGCGCCGGCATCGCCTTCCAGCGCATCGCCGAGCTTTCCCGGCAGTTTTCCTCACCCGAGCCGCACCTGCTGCTGACCGACGCACCGGCTGCCAAGGCCAAGGTGCGCAGCCTGGAACTGGTCGAGGTGAGCTACGCCTTCCCTGCGGTGGGCGATGCCGCGCCCTTCCGGCTGGGGCCGGTCAACCTGCGGATCGAACAGGGCGAAATCGTCTTCATTGTCGGCGAGAACGGCTGTGGCAAGACCACGCTGATCAAGCTGTTGCTGGGACTCTACGCACCACAACAGGGGCATATCGCGCTGGATGACAAGATCATCGATGCCAGCGACAGGGACCAGTATCGCCAGCTGTTCACCACGATCTTCGCCGACTACTACCTGTTCGACGATGTGATCCAGGGTGAACAGAGCATTCCCGAAGATGCCAACCAGTATCTGGAACGCCTGGAAATCTCACACAAGGTGAGCATCCAGGACGGCAAGTTCACCACCACCGACCTGTCCACCGGGCAACGCAAGCGCCTGGCGCTGATCAATGCCTGGCTGGAGCATCGCCCGGTGCTGGTGTTCGACGAGTGGGCGGCCGACCAAGACCCGACCTTCCGCCGGATCTTCTACACCGAGCTGCTGCCCGACCTCAAGCGCCTGGGCAAGACCATCATCGTGATCTCCCACGATGATCGCTACTTCGATATCGCCGACCAGCTGGTACGCATGGAGGCCGGTCGCGTGGTCACCCAGCACGTCGCGGCCTGACCCTTGCGACGCACGTGGCGCACGGCCTGGCCAGTCCGGAGCACGGCGCCGCGATCCGCCCGCAAGGAAGGCGGAACAGCCGACGCCATGGCATTCCCCCTGCGGGGTTTTCATCAGATAAATCGCCAAGCACAGATTGCTGATTCTTTTTTCCGGTTTCCAATCCGTGATGCGTCTAATTATCAGTTACTGACCATTCCAAAAGAAAAACTGCCCACATCCCTCAGGAGTTCCTTTCACCCATGCACCGCCCGAACCTGTCCCCGACCCTTCTGGCACGCGCCGTACGTCCATCGCAGTCGAACCGTATGGTACTGCCGGGTGCCCTGCTGGCCCTGATGCTGCTGGGGAGCAGCGCAGCCCACGCCGAGCAGGTCTCCGTCAACATCGCCGCCCAGCCGCTGTCCAGCGCCCTGCAGCAACTGGGTCAGCAGACGCAGATGCAGATCCTCTACAGCCCGGAATTGGTGCAAGGTCTGAAGTCCAGCCCGGTATCCGGCTCGCTGTCGACCGACGAGGTGCTGCAGCGCATGCTCCAGGGCAGCGGCCTGTCCTACCGCGTGGACGGCCACACCATCCTGCTGGTACCGCCACCCAGTGCCGGCGAGGCCGCACTGGAGCTGAGCCCAACCGCGATTTCGGGCATGGCGCCAGGTTCGGTCACCGAAGGCTCCGGCCTGTACACCACCTACATGTCCAGTAGTTCGACGCGCCTGAACCTGACCCAGAAGGAAACGCCGCAATCGGTCACCGTGGTCACCCGCCAGCGCCTGGACGACCAGAAGCTGACCAACCTGACCGAAGTGCTCGAGGCCACCCCGGGCATCACCGTGCTGCGCACCGGCATCGGCGCCGAGAACGACACCTACTGGTCGCGCGGCTTCCAGATCAACAACTTCGAGATCGACGGTGTTCCCACCTCCCCGCGCCTGGACAACACCACCCAGAGCACGGCGATGTACGACCGTGTCGAAATCGTGCGTGGCGCCACCGGCCTGATCAGCGGCACCGGCACCCCGTCGGCGACCATCAACATGATCCGCAAGCGCCCGACCGCGACCTTCCAGGGCAGCGTGACCGCCGAAGCTGGCAGCTGGGACCGTTACGGCACCGGATTCGACGTTTCCGGCCCACTGACCGACAGCGGCAACGTCCGCGGGCGTCTGGTGGTCGACTACAAGACCCAGAACTCCTTCGTCGACCGCCTCGAGCAGGATACGCAGCTGATCTACGGTATCTCCGAGTTCGACCTCAGCGATGCAACCATGCTGACCGTCGGTTTCAGTTACCTCAATACCCAGGTCGACGACCCGCTGCGCACCGGCTTCCAGGTCCGCTACGCCGACGGCAGCAAGACCGACTTCAGCCGCTCGAAGAACAGTTCGCCAACCTGGTCGTACAACGACCGCAAACAGACCAATGTCTTCACCTCCCTCGAGCATCAGTTCGACAACGGCTGGAGCGGCAAGGTCGAGCTCAGCCACAGCGTCATGGACTTCGACGAGCTGATCAACTACATGAACGGCGAGATCAGCCCGGTGGACGGCTCGGGCGCCTACATGTACCCCAACCGCTGGTCGGGCAAGCCTCGCCAGAACAACCTCGACGCCTACCTGACCGGCCCGTTCACCCTGTTCGGTCGCGAGCATGAACTGATCACCGGGGTCACCCTGTCCCGCTACACCGAAAACACCCCGGATCACGGTGGCTGGTTCGGTCCCTGGACCGGCTATGACGGCACCATCGACAATATCTGGGACTGGAAAGGCCAGGGCCCGCGCCCGGACACCACCACCATCGGCAAAACCTACATCCAGGAAAACCAGTACGCCGCCTACATGACCGGTCGCTTCCACGTAACCGACGACCTGGCCGTGATTCTCGGCGGTCGCGTCACCGACTGGCGACGCACCAGCGACTACCAGAACTGGAGTGATCCGACGCTCGACAACAAGAGTGACGAGAACCGCCACGGCGTGTTCCTGCCCTATGCCGGCGTGGTCTACGACCTCAACGACACCTGGTCGGTCTACGGCAGCTACACCAAGATCTTCAACCCGCAGCCCTATGGCGTGCACGATGAGAATTACAAGGCCCTCGACCCACAGGAAGGCACCGGTTACGAGCTGGGCGTGAAAGGCAGCTTCAACGAGGAAAAACTCAACGCCAGCCTGGCGCTGTTCCGCATCGACCAGGACAACCTGGCCGTCTATGAGCGTGCGCCGGACATCTACCGCGCCGAGCAGGGCACCACCACCAAGGGCGTGGAGCTGGAGCTCAACGGCGAGCTGGCCGAGGGGTGGCAGGCGTTCGCCGGCTACGCCTACAGCGTCAGCACCGACTCCGACGACAACCGCATCGTCACCAACACCCCCCGTCACAGCGCCAAGACCTTCACTACCTATCGCCTGCCCGGCATTCTGGACAACAAGCTGACCATCGGCGGTGGCGTGAACTGGCAGAGCAAGACCGGCCAGGACCTGCACACCTTCACCCAGGGCAGCTATGCCGTGACCAACCTCATGGCGCGCTACGACATCACCCGGAACCTGAGCGCAACGCTCAACCTCAACAACGTCTTCGACCGCAAGTACTTCTCCTACGTCGACAGCTGGGGCGTGTACGGCGCGCCCCGCAACTTCATGACCAGCGTGCAGTACAAGTTCTGACCGCAACCACGACCCAGGGCGCAAGGCCCTGGGTCGTATGCAACGCAAAAGGGCCGCATGGCGGCCCTCCCTATCCAGTGCAAACCATCAGTTCAAGGCGTCACGCAGTACCTGCGCCAACCTCTCATACACCGTGTCGATCTCAGCCGTGACCAAGCGCATGCGCAGAAAGTCGTGCACCAACCCCTCGAACACCTCGCAGCTGACCGCTACCCCCTGCTCGCGCAGGTGACGTGCATAGGCCTGGCCTTCATCCAGCAATGGATCGAAACCTGCCAGGCCGATGTAGGCCGGCGCCACGCCCTGCAAGCCGGTGGCCAGCAGCGGCGAGAAACGCCAGTTCGAGCGGTCCTCGGCCTGGCGCGCATAATGGTCGTAGAACCACTCCAGGGTGGCGCTCTCCAGCAGGTAGCCCTCGGCGAACAGCGTACGCGACTCCCAGCGCTTCGAGGCATCGGCCACTGGATAGCAAAGCAATTGCAGCCGCGGCTGTACAGGCCCACCCAGGTGTGCGGCGTCGATCGCCAGCACGCTGGCCAGGGTCGCGCCGACACTGTCGCCGCCCACGGCGACCCGGCTGGCATCCAGCCCCCACTCGCGCCCGTTGCGTGCCAGCCACGCCAAGGCATCGGCGCAGTCGTTGAGCGCCACCGGAAAGCGTTGCTCGGGCGCGCGTCGGTAATCGACGGTCAGCACCGCGCAGGGGGTGCGCGCGCAGAACTCGCGACAGACGCCATCGTGCGAGGCGATGCTGCCCACCACGAATCCACCACCGTGCAGGTACAGCAGCACCGGCAGTGGTTGCTCGGCAGGCGCGCAGGGCCGGTAAAGACGCAGCGCCAGGGTGGCGCCATCGCGAGCCTGGCAATGCAGGTCCTCGCTATGGACCTGCGGCGCTTCCCAACGCATGCGCACGGAGGCTTGCTCGAAGGCGTCGCGCGCCTGGGCGGGGGTCGAGCGGTGGAAGGCCATGGACTGGCCATCGCCAGGGCTGGCGTCGACCAGGTCGAGGAATTCGGCAATTTCAGGGTTCAGTGGCATGACTCGGTTCCTGGGCCGGACGCACCCGCATCCGGTCTGTCAGAAGAAGGAAAATTCAGTTGGCCTGGACCTGCAGGCAGTGCTCGATCAACAGCGTCAACTCGGCCTGGAACTGGTCCATGAAGGCCGTGATGGTGCCCTGGCGGAAGCGTCGGTTGCTGTAGATGCAGCGGAACGACAGCTTGCCGTCGAACACCTGGCCCACCACTTCGAGCCAGTTGGCCAGGCTCGCCTGCTGCGAGAAGCTGTCGCCGACGCTCTCCGGCGCGGGCAGGAACAGCGCCTGCTCGGCATCGAAGCTCTGGTCGAGCTGCCCCAGGTAGTTGAAGGTGACCTGCGCCTGCGGCAGCTCGGCCAGGCGCGCGCGCACCCACGGTTCGTCCATGTGGCGCAGCACCCCGTAGCCGATGCCCTTGTCCGGCACCTGGGCCAACTGCTCGCGAACCGCCACGATCGACGCCCCGGGGTCGGCCACCGGGCTCAGGCGTACCGGATACATGCTGGTGAACCAGCCCAGGGTACGGCTCAGGTCCAGTTGCTCGAAAAGATCCTCGCGGCCATGGCCTTCCAGCAGCACCAGCGCCGACGCACTGTCGTCCCATTGGCACAGGGCCCGGCTCAGCGCAGTCAGCAGCAGGTCGTTGATCTGCGTCTGGTAGGCTGCGGGCGCCTCCTTGAGCAACTGTGCGGTCCGTTGCGCATCCAGGCTGAACGCGGCCTCTTCGCGGTGGCACATGAGGTTGCCGCCACGTGGGTTGTCACAGCGCAGCGGCCCGTCCTGGCGGTCGAGCTGCGCCACCCAGTAGTCGAGCTCACGTTCGCGCAGGGTCACCGCATGGCCGGCCAGGCCAGCGGCCCATTCACCGAAGCTGCTGGTGCGCTGCGGCAACCGCGGCTCCCGGTCGGCGAGCAAGGCCTGGTAGGCCTCCTGCAAGTCCTGCAGCAGCACACGCCAGGACACACCGTCGATCACCAGGTGGTGGATCACCAGCAGCAGGCGTACCTGGCCATTACCCAGGGTCGCCAGCAAGCCGCGCATCAGTGGCCCCTGGGCCAGGTCCAGGCTGCGTTGCAGTTCATTGGCCAGGTCCTCCAGCGCTTCTTCGTCGGCCACCTCGCGCACCCACAGCAGCGGGTCATCGCCAAGGCGCTGCAGGCACTCCTGCAACGGCTGGTAACGCTGGATCCAGCGCCCCTGCTCGTGGCTGAAACGCAGGCGCAAGGCATCGTGCTGGCCGAGCATGCAGGTCAGCGTGCGCTCCAGCGCCTGCGCATCCAGTGGCTGGTTGGCACGCAGGATCAAGGCCTGGTTGAAGTGTTCCGGCGCATGGGTTTGCGCGGTGAAGAACCACTCCTGGATCGGGATCAGCGGGAAGGCGCCCTCCACCACCACGGCCTGCTGCTCGCCGCTGACCCGCGACACGCCCTGCTGGTCGAACAGGTTGGCGATGGTCTGGCAACGCATCAGCTCGCGCAGCTTGAGCTCCAGTTTCAGTTGCGCATGGTTGCGCACCCGCGAAATCACCTGCAGGCTGAGAATCGAATCGCCGCCCAGCTCGAAGAAGTTATCGGTGATCCCCACCTGCTCCACCTGCAGCACCTCGGCCCAGATCTGCGCCATCCATTGTTCCTCCTCGCAGCGCGGGGGCACATGGCTGGCCAGGTCGAAGGTGGGCTCCGGCAGGGCCTTGCGGTCGAGCTTGCCATTGGGCGAGACCGGCAGGCGCTCCAGGCAGATCACCTGCAACGGCACCATGTAGGCCGGCAGCGTTTCGGCCAGGGCGGCCTTGAGCTGATCGCCGCGAACCTCGGCGCTGGCCGCCACGTAGCCGATCAACTGCTTGCCGGAAACACCGTCGCGAGCGATCACCACGGCATCGCCGACACCCGGTTGCTGGCGCAGGCTGGCTTCGATCTCGCCCAGCTCGATGCGGAAACCCCGCACCTTCACCTGGTGATCCAGACGCCCGACGTAGTCCAGTATTCCGCTTTGACGCAGGCGCACCAGGTCACCGGAACGGTAGAAACGTGCCCCGGGCTCACCGAACGGGTCGGGCACGAACCGCTCGGCAGTGATCGATGGCCGCTGGTGATAGCCGCGAGCCACGCCATGGCCACCGATGAACAGCTGCCCGGCAAAACCGACCGGCAATGGGTTGAGGTCATCGTCCAGCACCCGTAGCGAGCGCTGCCCCACGACTCGGCCAATGGGTGCGTAGGCCGCGCCGCAGGGCTCTTCGGCCGAGGCCTTCCAGAGCATCGGCGTGACCACCGTTTCAGTCGGCCCATAGCCATTGGTGATGTAGCGTGGCCGCAGCACCTCGCGCACCTCGGCCAAGGTCTGCTCCGGCACGGCGTCGCCGCCCAGGCAGTAGATACGCACCGGGGGCGGCTCGACACCGCTGCGCTGCACATATTCGGCCACCTGCTTCAGGTAGGCGGGCGGGAAGCAGGCGATGTCGACCCGGCCCCGGCTCAGCGCCTCGCAAGTCTGCTGGGGCGTCCACAGTTCGTTGTCGCGCAAGATCAGCGTACCGCCCACCGCCAGCGAGGTTAGCCAGCGCTCGTGGGCACCGTCGAAGGCGAACGACATGAAGTGCAGCTCTCGGGTGCCGGCCTGCATCTCGTAGAGTTCGGCGATGGCCTGGCAATGCATGCTCAAAGGTCCGTGGCTGACCGCCACGCCCTTGGGCACACCGGTCGAGCCAGAGGTGTAGATCAAGTAGGCCAGGCTGTGCTCGCCCGGCACCGGGAACACGCTGGCCGGCGTACCGGCTTCGCACGCCAGGGTCGCCGGGTCGAGCGGTTCCAGGCCCACGGGCAGGGGCAGGCGCTGCCCCAGGTCGGCACGACCGATCAGCTGGCGCATGCCGGAGTCCTGGATCATGAAGGCCAGGCGTTCGGCCGGGTAGTCCAGGTCCAGCGGCACATAAGCCGCACCGCTCTTGAACACCGCCAACAGGGCCACCAGCATGTCCACCGAGCGTTCCAGGGCTACGCCCACCAGTACCTCCGGGCCGGCACCACGGGCGAGCAGTTGCCGCGCCAGCACGTCGGAACGGGCCTCCAGCGCCGCGTAGCTGAGGCTCTGGCCGGCACACTCGGCGGCGATGGCCTCGGGCCGCGCAGCCGCCTGGCGAGCGATCAGCTGGGCCAGCATCACCGGCTCGCCGGTCTGCGCCGGCACCGCGCCCCAGGCGTCGAGCGCCTGAGACTGCGCCGGGCTGAGCCGTTGCAGGTTGCCGATGCATTCGGCAGGGCTGTCGATCATCGACTGCAGCAAGGTCTCCATCAGTGCGCGAATGCCCTGTACGGCCTCGGCCGTGAAGTGGCTACGCAGGAACAGGTACTCGATGGCCAGGGTCTCGCCGAGGGTTACCGCCAGGTCCATGGGGAAGTTGGTGACGTCGTGGCTGCTCGAGGCGCCGAAGCGCAGGCCGCCCTGGGCCTGCTCCAGGCGTTGGTCGATGGGGTAGTTCTCGAACACGATGATACTGTCGAACAGGGCCTGGCCACCCTGCCCCGACCAACGCTGGATGTCAGCCAGCGGCGCATGGGCGTGCTCGCGCAGGTCCAGGTTGTCGGCCTGCAGCTGCTGCAGCCACTGATCCAGGCGTTGTGTCGGCTCGAGGGTCTGGATCACCGGCAAGGTGTTGATGAACAGGCCAAGCATGTGCTGCGCGTTGGCCAGGCTCTCGGGGCGACCGGCCACCGTAGCGCCGAAGGCCACGCTGCGCTGGCCGGTGTAACGCTGCAGCAGCAACAGCCAGGCGCCCTGGATCAGGGTGTTGGCGGTAATGCCCTGGGCCCGGCAGTGCTGCTGCAAGGCGGCGGTGCGCTGGGCGTCCCAACGGGTGTACAGCGCCTCGTGCCCCGGCAGGTCGGCAGTGTGCCGCGGGTGAATCGACTGGCTCAGTTGGGTCGGCGCGTCGAGCAGGCGCAGACGGCCCTGCCAGTAGTCCTGCAGGCGCCCCTGATCCTGCGCCTGCAACCAGGCGATGAAGTCACGGTAGCGGCCGCTGTCGCCGGTCACTTCACCGCTGGCGTAGTGCTGCAGCACCTCGCCGAACAACTGCGAGCTGCTCCAGCCGTCCATGAGGATATGGTGGCTGGTCCACACCAACTGGTGCTCGGCGTCGCCCGTGCGCACCAGCAACAGGCGCTGCAGCGGCACCTGGCCGAGGTCGAAGCCACGCTGCGCGCGGGCGACCGCCTCAAGGTCGGCGGCGGTAAAGGTTCGTGCCCGCCAGTCGAGTACGGTCATCGCCACGTCGACGTGACGGTGCACCACCTGCAACGGCGCGCTCTGGCCGCCTTCCCAGTGGAAGGACGTACGCAGGATCTCGTGACGGCCGATCACATGCTGCCAGGCGGCGCGGAAGCGCTCTTGCTCGAGCCCCGCGACCGGCAGGCTGAGCTGGTTGACGTACAGGTCGTCGCCTGCGTCGGACAGGCTGTGGAACAGCATGCCCTGCTGCATCGGCGACAGTGGGTAGATGTCTTCGATTTCGGCCACCGCCACCGGCAGTGCGTCGAGTTGCCCTTGGCTCAGACCCGCCAGCGGGAAGTCCGACGGCGTCAGCCCTTGCGGTGCCTGGCAGTGCTCGACCAGCGCCGCCAGCTCCGCCTCGTAGGCCCGCGCCAGCCGCTCGATGGTCGCGCGGGCGAACATCTGCCCGC